>JAKEGN010000126.1 GCA_022615525.1 Woeseiaceae bacterium | reverse complement strand
CTGCACATTGCAGCGCGCGGCAATTCCGGCCAGGTAATGCGCAGTCGCATCGCCCTCCACCGTCGGGTTTGTGGCAATGATCAGTTCCGAGACACCACCGCTTCCGAGGCGGTCCTCCAGCGCCGCGAGCCCCAGTTCCGTCGGCCCGATGCCATCCAGCGGCGACAGGTGGCCCATCAGCACGAAATAATGACCTCGATAACCGGTCGCATCCTCGATCGCCATGACGTCGGCCGGTGACTCGACCGCACACAGCAACGATGCATCCCTGCCATCGGCGGAACAGATGTTGCAAAGCTCGTTTTCCGTAAACATGCGGCATTGCCGGCAATGCCCGATGCCCGACGCTGCTTCGGCCAGCGCGTTGGCCATCAACGCGGCTCCACCGCGGTCGCGTTCGAGCAAGTGAAACGCGATACGTTGCGCAGACTTTCGGCCGACTCCCGGCATGCAGCACAAGGCATCGATGAGGCGCACCAGCAAGGGGGAGTACGACGTTGCCACAACCGCGAACTAGAACGGAAGTTTCATGCCCGGCGGCAAACTCAGGCCGGACGTTAGACCGGAGAACTTCTCCTGCACGGTTCGTTCGACACGGCCGATCGCGTCATTGAATGCGGCGATAATGAGGTCCTCCAGCATCTCCCTGTCGTCGCCGATCAGCGAATCGTCGATTTGCAGCCTACGGACCTCATGCTTGCAGGTCATCGTGACCTTCACCATGCCGCCACCGGATTCACCGGTTACCGTGAGATGGGCCATTTCTTCCTGCGCCCTTTGCATATCGGCCTGCATTTTTTGTGCCTGCTTCATCAGCTGGCCTATGCCACCTTTCATGGACCCTGCTCCTTGTTTCCTGGATTTCGTGCCGGCAGAATTTCGACGGACTCCGGATTGAGTTCTGCACCGAACATGTCGCGCAGCGCCATCACATTGGGATCGGCCTCGAGTGAAGCCCGTGCCGCTTCCAGTTGTTCATCACCGAGTCGCGCTTTCTTTTGCATCGGTGTCTCGGACTGCGCCTTGCCGATCGCTATCTCGACCCGCAACGGTTCGCCGAAGTATGCCGTCAGCGCAGCGGCGAGCGCCTCCTGGCGCGATTTCGAGAGCGTCGACTCGAAGCTCCGGTCGAGGCCCAGGTAAACGGTTGCTCCATCGCGCCGCAGGTAAGCGCAGTTGCCCGCCAGCAGCCGAGCAGCGCCCTTCAGGTCGAGCCGCTCGACGAGTTCAAACCAGTCCGGCTCGGTCCACTCCGCCTTGCCGGCCGTATGGCCATTGCCGGCGGCGGATCGCGATCCGCCCGGTACTGGCGTTGCGGTCTTCGCTGTATCCGGGGGTCTGCCGCGCGCAGCCGGTTCCACGGCAGGTCCACGGGAGGCTGCCCCCATCGCCTGGGTCGCCGCAGCCGGCTGAAACGCCAGCATCCGCAACAGGGTCATTTCGACCCCGCTGCGCGGATCCGGGGCCAGGTGCAGGTCGCGGCGTCCGATCAGCGCCGTCTGGTAGAACAGCTGCACGTCTTCCGCCGCCAGCTGGCCGGCCAGTTCCATGATCTCCGCTTCTTCGGACTCGTCCTCCGCATCGACCGCCGCGACAACCTGGTACACCGCGATTTTCTGCAATTCGCGCGCGAGATCCTGCAACAGGGTGGAATAGTCCGGGAACTGCTGGTCGATCCCTGCAATCGCCTGCAGCAGGCCGGGGCCGTCGCCGGCCGCCAGCAGCTTCAGCAAACGCGATACGTGTTGCCGGTCGATGGTGCCGAGCATCTGGCTGACCTGATCGGCGCTGACGTTTCCGCCACAGTAGGCGATAGCCTGGTCCAGCAGGCTCAGTGCATCCCGCAGGCTGCCGTCGGCCGCACGCGCAATAGCGCCAAGCGCTGCCGGCTCGGCGGGAATGTTTTCGGCCGACATGATGTGCTCCAGGCGTTCGCGTATGAGTTGTGGACTCAGGCGCTTCAGGTTGAATTGCAGTCAGCGCGACAACACCGTGATAGGGAGTTTCTGCGGATCCGTTGTTGCGAACAGGAACTTTACATGCGGCGGCGGTTCTTCCAGTGTCTTCAACAACGCGTTGAAGGAACTTTTCGACAGCATGTGCACTTCGTCGATCAGGTAGACCTTGAATCGACCTCTCGCCGGTGCGTACTGCACATTGTCCAGCAGGTCGCGGGTGTCATCGACCTTGGTTCGCGAAGCGGCGTCGACTTCGATCAGGTCGACGAAGCGCCCTTCGTCGATTTCGCGGCAGGCGCTGCACTTGCCGCAAGGTGCGGACGTGACGCCGGTTTCACAATTGAGCGATTTTGCCAATATGCGCGCGATGGTGGTCTTGCCGACGCCGCGGGTTCCGGCGAACAGGTACGCGTGGTGCAGGCGCCCGCTGTCGAGCGCATTGGTCAATGCCTTGAGGACGTGCTCCTGGCCCGCTGTTTCGGCGAAGTTTTTCGGTCGCCATTTGCGGGCGAGGACGAGGTAGCTCATAGAAATTCCGGTTGTTGGTCCGGATTGACGTGCCGGCATCCGGCCGAGTCGAACAGTGTAACGAATGAGGCTCAGCTAACAAACCCGATGCTGCAAGTCCTTGTGCGATATGGAAAGTGGCCCGCACCAGCTGGTCCCCGGCACCCGGTGTCACCGCTGCCGCTGCTCCCTTCCGGGCCTGACGGGGTTCACGGCTGACCGTCGCGGGGAAGCCGGCACGGGCCGGCGGCGATTATCCCTGCCGTGCCGGCCGGATACAAACGCCCTCGCTATCAACCATGGCTGGTGGATTCCGCGGTGTTGCGGTTGCTATTCTCTGGCAAGCCACAGCCGGAGTCCTGCATGCACCCAGTCCCTGAGTTCGCTACGGTCGACCCGTGGAACGGCATGACCGCGGACAAACCCGGACTGGTGCAAAACCTGGCCGGCGGACTATGGTTCGGCAACGCGCGGGTCCGGGAGGACATTCCCGACCCGCTCAATGGTGGGCCCTTCCTGAGCGTTCCCGACACGAGCGAACACGCGCCCTTCATCGCCGGCCTGAAAAGCTGCGGCAAGTCCGGCCTGCACAACCCGCGCCGGCGTCCCGAACGTTACGTGATGCTGGGACAGGTTTGTGCGCGGGCCGCCGCAACGCTTGCCCAGCCGGCCGTCGAGGACTACTTCACGCGTTTGATTCAGCGCGTAATGCCGAAGAGCTGGAAGCAATGTCTCGGCGAGGTCGTGGTCACCCGCGTGTTCCTCGAGAACTTCTCCGGCGATGGCGTGCGCTTCCTCGGGCGCGGCTTTTCCAACCCGGGCGACCACGCGGGCCAGGAATCGCGCGGCTACCGCTGGCCTTACGGCCCGGTGGTGGTCATCGCACCGTTCAATTTTCCGCTCGAGATCCCGGCCTTGCAGGCGCTGGGCGCTTTGTTCATGGGCAATCGTGCGCTGGTCAAGGTCGATTCGAAAGTGAGCGCCGTATTCGAGCAGTTCCTGCGCCTGTTGATCCACTCCGGTTTGCCGGCCGGCGACATCGACCTGATCCACTGCCGTGGTTCGTCCATGGGGCAACTGATCGAGACCGCGCGAGAACACATCCGCCTGGTGCAGTTCACCGGCTCGAGCCAGGTTGCCGAAAAAATAGCCTCGTTGATGAATGGTGCCGTACGCCTCGAGGACGCGGGCTTCGACTGGAAAATCATCGGTCCCGACTACCGGCCCGAATGGCTGGATTACGTCGCCTGGCAATGTGACCAGGACGCCTATGACGCCTCCGGGCAGAAGTGTTCCGCGCAAAGCCTGCTCTTCGTCCACGACAACTGGGCAACCGCGTTACTGCCGAAACTCGCCGGATTTGCGGCACAACGCAAGCTCGACAACCTGACGCTCGGCCCGGTGCTCAGCTGGACCAACCCGCGCATTCAGGCCCATATCGATGGCCTGCTGGCGATCCGCGGTGCCAGATTGTTGTTCGGCGGCAAGCCGATCACTGGACATTCCATTCCCCCGTGTTACGGCGCGTACGAGGCCAGCGCCGTCGAGCTGCCGCTCGAAGCCCTGACCGGCGATCATTTCGCGGCGGCGACCACCGAGTTGTTCGGCCCGTTCCAGGTCATCGTCCGTTACTCCGATCGAGACTTCGACACCGTGCTGTCCGTGCTCGAGCGCATTTCACACCACCTGACGGCCGCGGTGGTCAGCGCCGACGTCCTGTTCCAGGACCGGGTACTGGGCGCAACGGTAAACGGCACCACCTATTGCGGCATGCGCGCACGCACGACCGGCGCACCGCAGAACCACTGGTTCGGACCCTGCGGCGATCCGCGCGCCGCAGGCATCGGCACACCGGAGGCCATCGTCAATACCTGGAGCGGCCACCGCGAAATCATCCTGGACCAGGGGCCGTTGCCGCCGAACTGGTCACCGCCCTCCCACGGTTGAGTTGCGGAAACCATCGCATGGACAGCAAGCTTCCGGACGTCGGCACGACGATATTCACGGTGATGTCGCAACTCGCCGGCGAATGCGGAGCGATCAACCTCTCGCAGGGATTTCCCAGTTTCGATCCGCCGCAACGCCTGCTCGATCTGGTCACGCATTACCTCAACTCGGGCGCCAACCAGTATGCACCGATGCAGGGTGTGCCCTCGCTGCGTATGGCCGTGGCCGAGAAATGCGCACGCCTTTACGGCCGGTCCGTCAACCCGGACACCGAGATCACGGTGTGCACCGGTGCGACCGAAGGACTTTTCAGCGCGATCCAGACCATCGTCCGCGCGGGCGACGAAGTGATCGTGTTCGACCCTGCTTACGATTCGTACGCGCCGGGCGTTACGCTGGCCGGCGGACGGACGGTTCATGTGCCGCTGGCGATCGACCCGGCCGGCGGCGACTTCAGGGTCGACTGGAACCGGCTGCAGGATGCGATTGGCAAGCGTACTCGATTGATTATATTGAATTTTCCACACAATCCGACCGGCTCGAACCTGACCCGCGCGGACCTCGACTCGCTGGCCGAGATCGTCCGCGACACCGGCATCTACCTTCTGTCGGACGAGGTGTATGAGCACATCGTCTTCGACGACGCGGAACACCAGAGCCTGCTGCGTCATGACGAGCTGTGGCCCCGCAGTTTCGTGGTTTCTTCTTTCGGCAAGACCTACCACGCAACCGGCTGGAAAGTCGGCTACTGCGTTGCACCGCCCGTCATGACGGCTGAGTTTCGCAAGGTGCACCAATTCACCTGCTTTGCCGTGGTCACGCCGATACAACACGCCCTGGCCGACTACATGCGCGAGACCCCGCAGTATTACGCTGAGTTGCCGGCGTTTTACCAGGAAAAGCGCGACAGATTCTGCGCGTTGGTCGAAGGCTCCCGTTTCACCTGCCGGCCGGCCCAGGGCACGTATTTCCAGTTGCTCGATTACTCACGGATCACGCGCGAAGACGACGTCAGCTACGCGAAACGCCTGACCCGCGAGATCGGCGTTGCCTCGATTCCGGTTTCGGTCTTCTGCGAGGTACCTCCCGCAGATTTCAAATTGCGATTTTGTTTTGCCAAGGACGATGCCATGCTCGAGCAGGCAGCGGAGAAGTTATGCAGGCTTTGACAGTGACCATCGTGCAGGCCGAGCTGGCATGGCATGACATCGAGCGCAACCTTGAGCAGTTCGGCGCAACGATCGGTGCTATCGGGACGAAAACCGACCTGATCGTATTGCCGGAAATGTTCTCTACCGGCTTCACGATGGATGCCGCGAAGCATGCGGAGACAATGCGCGGCTCGGCCGTGACGCACATGATGCAGTGGGCAAAGTCCCTCGATGCGGCGATCTGCGGCAGCCTGATCATTGATGCCAACGGCCGCTACTTTAACCGGTTTGTCTTCGTGCGCCCCGACGGCAGTACCCAGCACTACGACAAGCGGCACCTGTTCCGCCTTGCCGGCGAAGTCGAACACTATGCTGCCGGCAATCGGCAGGCGATCATCGAATGGCGCGGCTGGCGGCTCTGCCCGCAGGTTTGTTATGACCTGCGATTCCCGGTGTGGAGCCGCAACCGCCCGGACCTGATCTACGACCTGCTGTTATACGTCGCCAACTGGCCGAGCCGGCGGCACCATGCCTGGCAGACGCTGTTGCGAGCGCGCGCGATCGAGAACCTGAGTTATGTTGCGGGCGTCAATCGCACCGGCACGGACGGAAACGACCTGCCCTACAGCGGCGGCAGCGCCATCATCGACTATCTCGGCCACGATCTCGCCGACCTCGGAGAACGGCCAGGCATGGCCACGGCAACGCTCGACAAACTTGCGCTGCAGAATTTTCGCGAGAAATTTCCGTTTCATATCGACGCCGACAGGTTCGCCATCGTGCAGGAATCCGCTTCTTGAGCAGTACCCAGTTTCGCCATACGACCGTCATTGCGGTCGTCATCGCGAACATGGTCGGCACCGGCGTTTTCACCAGCCTCGGTTTCCAGTTGCTCGACATCCAGTCGGGCTTCGTCATCCTCATGCTGTGGGCGGTGGGCGGTATCGCCGCCGTTTGCGGAGCCCTGACCTACGCCGAGCTGGGGGCCGCGTTGCCCCGCTCGGGCGGTGAATACAATTTCCTGTCGCGCATCTACCATCCGGCCATAGGTTTCGTTTCCGGCTGGGTGTCGGCGACGATCGGTTTCGCCGGACCGACGGCGCTCGCGGCCATGACTTTCGCTGCCTACGGGACCTCGGCCTGGTCCAGCGAAACGCCCGATTGGCTGGAAAAGACCCTTGCCGTCGGGCTGGTCGCCTTGCTGACGCTGGTGCACGGCGGCAGCCGCCGCAACAGCGGCACGCTGCAGGTCCTGTTCACCATTCTCAAGGTCGGCGTCATCGTCGGTTTTTGCCTGCTTGCACTGTCCTTTGCCGACGCGGACCAGCCGGTTCGATTCCTGCCATCGGCCGGTGACGGCGCCCTGCTGACCAGCGCGGCATTCGCCGTATCCCTGATCTACGTGAGTTACGCCTACACCGGCTGGAATGCCGCCACCTATCTCAGCAGTGAACTGGAGAATCCGCAAAAGACGCTGCCCGGTATCCTGCTCACCGGCACACTGGTGGTGACCGTGCTCTATGTTTCGCTCAACTTCGTGTTTCTCGAAGTGGCCCCGGTCAGCGCCATGGCCGGGCAGGTGGAGGTCGGATTCATCGCCGCGCAGTCGGCTTTCGGTGAACTCGGAGGCCGCCTGACGGGCCTGGTCATGGCGCTGCTCCTGGTGTCGACGGTCAGCGCGATGACCATTGCCGGACCTCGTGTCCTGCAAGTCATCGGCGAGGATTTCAGGGCGTTGCGTTTCCTGTCGCAGAAGAACAGCGACGGCATACCGTCGAGAGCAATCTACTTTCAGTCCGCTCTCACCATCGTTTTCATCCTGACATCGAGCTTTGAATCGATCTTGGTATTTGCCGGATTCACGCTCGCGTTGAACAGTTTTGCCACGGTCCTCGGCGTCTTCGTCCTGCGCTACCGGCAACCGCAGCTGCCGCGTCCCTACAAGACCTTTCTCTATCCGGTGACGCCTGTTCTGTACCTTGCGCTAACCGGTTGGACGTTGACGTTCGTCCTGCTGAACAAACCTACCGAAGGGTTGTTCGGGCTCGGTATCATTGCTGCCGGACTCGTATTTTATTTCATTTCCGAGCGGCGGAGTCGCGCAAGCTGAAAGCAAGCGGCCGTTTTTGAGCCAGATAACTATTCTGCCAGTGTGCCCGCAAGAGCCTCAAAATCGATGGCATCAACCATCGCCGTGATCCGGCTTTTATGTGCTGTGATGTTGATTTGCACCCAAAACTGATCCACTAAGCGCCATTATTTGCATCCAAAAATGACCCACGTGTACTACAGGAAATT
>JAKEGN010000125.1 GCA_022615525.1 Woeseiaceae bacterium | reverse complement strand
AGCGTTTCCGAGCGCGTCATCAGTTCGATGTGGGCATCCCAGAAATTGCCCTTCGCATTGGCTCGTTCCGCGAGCACGGCGGCACGGCGCGCGAGGTCGCTGCCGGTCAGCGGCCGGTGGCGGAAGACGTAGCGCATGCGATCGCCGAAGCGGTCCCTGACTTCGGCTATCCTGTCATTGGCGGCACGGCAATGCGGGCAGGCGTAACTGCCGTATTCCACGAGCGTCAGATCGGCGCCGGCTGGGCCGAGTATGTGGTCACGATCGGGAGCCACTGGCCGGTCCAGCCAGTGTCGCGTTGCGGATTGCGTCATTCGACGTTCTTGTGACCGGTCACTGCCAAGTATCCTACCACCAGGTTGCGTACAGCGCGGCCACCATCAGGACGACGACCAGCGCAGCGATATCGAAACCGCGCGTCGTCGTCGTGTCGACATCCCTGTACGCGATGGCCTTCGGATGCTCCTCGGCGCCTTGCAGCCAGGACACGATCATGCCAACGGCGAGACACAGCAGGAACACGATGCCGACCCGGTCGATGAACGGCAACGTCGGCCAGCCTAGTTTGAGTGAAAGCGAAAACACGGCCGAACCAAGGGCCGTCAGCAGCGCGGCGTTGGCAGTGGTCTTCGGCCAGAAAAAGCCCAGCAGGAACAGCGCGCATACGCCCGGCGTGAAGAACCCGGTGAATTCCTGGATGTACTGGAACGCTTGTGCAAAGTTGCCGAGCAGGGGCTCCGCTACGATCATCGCGATGACGATCGCTGTGAAACTCGCTGTTCTGCCGACGGCGACCAGCCGCTTCTCGGGTTTGCCGTCGCCACCGAAATGGCGGTACAGGTCCATGGTGAATATCGTCGAGATCGAATTCATCATCGAAGCGAGCGATGACACGATGGCAGCGATCAAGGCAGCGAAAACCAGGCCGAGGACGCCGGGCGGCAACAGCTTCATGATCGTCGGGTAGGCGCGATCCGGCGCTTCGAGATCCGGCGCAAGGACCGCCGCCGCGACACCCGGCAACACGATAATCAGCGGCATCACGATCTTCAGGAATGCCGCCAACACGATACCCTTCTGCGCTTCCCGGCTGTTTTTGGCGGCCAGCGCCCGCTGGATGATGTACTGGTTGAAGCCCCAGTACGAGAAATGCATCACCCACATGCCGCCGAGGAGGATCGAGATACCCGGGAGGCTCATGTAGTGCGGCGAGTCCGGACCGAACACGAGGTCGAAGCGTTCCGGGGTTTTCTCGAGCAGTATCTGGAAGCCGGCGATGACGCCCTGTCCGGCCGATACCTCGTTCAGCGAAATGACGGCAATCAGTATTCCGCCGAGCACCAGCAACGTGACCTGGATGATGTCCGTCAATGCGACGGCCTTGAGGCCGCCGTACAGCGAATAAGCTGCCGCGAACGAGCCCAGCGCCAGCATGCCGTAAGTTCGGTCGAGACCCGCGACCGTTTCGACAGCGAGTGCACCGAGCCACAAAATCGACGTCAGGTTGACGAACACGTAGATGCCGAGCCAGAACAGCGCCATCACGTTGCGTACACGATGATCGTACCGCTCCTCGAGAAACTGCGGCATGGTGTAGATCTGGTGCTTCAGGAAAACGGGCAACAGCCACTTCGCGACGACGATGAGCGTGATCGCCGCCGTCCATTCGTACACGCCGATGGCGATTCCCATGACCCAGGCGGAGCCGGACATGCCGATGATTTGCTCCGCCGAAATGTTGGCGGCGATCAGCGACGCGCCGATCGCCCACCACGGCAGTGCGCGGCTCGCGAGGAAATAGTCCCTGGAGTCCTTCCGGTGACCAGGTTTCTCTCGCGACACCCACTGCGCAAGAATGAGCAGCATGACGGCATACACCGCGACGACGCTGAGGTCGAGGAGCTCCAGGTGCACGACCGACGACTCCTTTCTTGTTGTTTGAAGAACCGTTAACGGACCAAGGAAGACCTGACCAATTCGAAAGTCCGGTCATTGCGAGCGCAGCGAAGCAATCTTGTGATTTGCTCACCGCATTTCGCCGATTGCTTCGTCGCTTCGCTCCTCGCAAAGACGAGTTAATCAGAGCTTCCCTAAAACGAGCCTGCCAGCGCCTGTTTACGCCATGTCGAACAAGAGTATCTCGGCCTCCGAATCGCCGCGGATGGTAACGATTTCCTCGTTCACGATGGCCGCGCCGTCACCGGCAGCAAGGGGCGTATTGTTGACGGTCGCGTTGCCGCGCGCAAGCTGGATCCAGCCCTTGCGACCGGGCGCAAAGCGGTGTTCCACGCTCTCGCCCTTCGACAAGAGGCTCGCGTACAGGTCGGCATCCTGGCGTATGGACAACGCACCGTCGTGGCCATCGCCAGAGACGATGAGCCGCAAGCGGCCGCGCTTTTCCTCGTCCGGTATCCTCGCTTCCACATAATCCGGTGTCAGTCCCTGTCGGTTCGGGAGTATCCAGATCTGCAGGAAATGTACGGGTTCCGAATCGGAGTGATTGAACTCGCTGTGCTGCACGCCGGTGCCGGCCGACATGCGCTGCACATCGCCCGGCCGTATCACCGAGCCGGTGCCGAGGCTGTCCTTGTGTTCCAGGGCGCCCTGCAGCACGTAGGAAATAATCTCCATGTCACGGTGGCCGTGCGTACCGAAGCCATTCGACGGCAGCACCCTGTCCTCGTTGATCACGCGCAGGACGCCGAAGCCCATGTGGTCGGGATCGTAGTAATCGCCGAAAGAAAATGTGTGCCGGCTGTCCAGCCAGCCGAAATCCGCGTGCCCGCGATCGTTCGCGGCCCTGACCTGCAACATGTATCCTCCCGTTTGCGGGGCGCAGATGGCGCCCTGCCACCCTTTATATAGGCGACGTCCGGAGAAGCAAGTCCCGGCAGCGGCTATTCGTCAGACGTAATCTTTTGCTTCTCTATTGTCGCCTAATCGGACTCGTAGGACTCGTCCTGCAAGGTGACCCAGTTGTCGTCGGCTTTCCGGATATAGCCGGGACGGTCCTTGTTCCAGGTTTTTTGCACGCCCACGCTGTAGTTCAGGTACAACTTGCCGTCCTCGATGGCAAAGGCTTCCGGCGCGGTCGAGACCTTGTAGCCATTTGAGGCGCCGTAGGCGCAGTAGCCGCCATAGGCCGGCGCATATTTCACCGGGTCCGCGGCAAAGGCATCGCGGTTCGCGGCCGACGAGAAGCGCCAGGTAGCGCCTT
>JAKEGN010000124.1 GCA_022615525.1 Woeseiaceae bacterium | reverse complement strand
CATGCGAATTACAGGCGCTCGATGCCCGGCGCATCCAGGGTGAGCGACAGTATGCTGTGGCGAATATCCTCGCCAAGCACCAGTCGCGCATCGACGCCGATGCTTTCAAGGTCGTCATCGAACTCGAGGAAGCCGGCCGAATTCTTCCGCAAGACGTCCTGCTCGCGCAGCGCCGTAACGAAATCCTGGAACAGCGCCTTGTCAAAGAAATCCGGGGAGTTCAGGCCGTAGATCATCGACAGGCGTTGCGCGCTCTTCTGGCACAGCGTTTCGAGCTTGGTCCGGGTCAGCGTACCGGAGCCGTTTTTCACCAGCAGGGCAATCGCCAGGTAAAAGCGCTGCAACATCGGTACCATGATCTGGCCGAGCATTAGCAACTGGTAAGCTTGCGCCGATCCGGTCGCCGGGCGCACCAGGCACTCGCCATCGCGCGTCAGGAGCTCGAGGTCGACCAGTGCGGCAATGGCCTCGGTCGTCACGGCATCGATATCCTCGAAGCGCCATTTCACGCACAGCTCGCGCTGCATGAACGGATAGATAAGACGGACCAGCCGTTGCAATTCAGTGTGGTGCAAGCGCCGTCCCTGGATGAAGCAGCATGCGATCGACGCGGGAACGGCAAACAGATGGTTGACGTTGTTGCGGAAATAGGTCATCAGCACAGCGTCGCTCTCGGCCATGTGCACGACATCCCCGAGTGGATGCGCTGTGCGGCTGATGACGCCCAGGCGCTCGCCATGGTCGACGATTTCGCCGGGTGACATGTCCGGGATGGTCACCAGGTCGGAATAGCGAAAGCGCTTCAGCAGATCGATATTGAGCTTCAGTTGCCGGTGCAGTTCCATTTCACCAATGGTCTGCTTGGGTGTCGCCAGCAGAACCGTGGCTAGCAGGCTGATCGGGGTCACTGCCGCCGCGGAATTGATACCGCTCATGATGCAGTTGCCGAGTTCGTTGACGACGTCGGTGACCCATTCCGGCTTGTCATCGGCTTCGCGCGCCTGGCTGCGCCAATCGGGCTTGCACTTTTCCAATATCGGTTCGATGCGGATCGGTTCTCCAATGTTCACATATACTTTGCCGAAATTTTCCCGTAATGACTTGATCGAGCGGATCAGGCCAAACAACGATTCCTTCTTCTTCTCCGCGCCGCTGAGTTCACGAATGAAGGAATCACCCTCGATCAGTTTCTCGTAGCCGAAGTAGATCGGCATGAATGCCAGCGGCCTGCGCGGGTTGCGCAGCCAGGAATCGACCGTCATGGCCAACATTCCTGCTTTCGGCGGCAGCAGCCTTCCCGTGCGGCTACGGCCGCCCTCGACGAAGTATTCGATCGGGTAACCGCGCGTGAGTATCTGGTTCAGGTAAGCGTTGAATACCGTAGCGTACAGCCGGTTGCCTTTGAACGTACGCCGTAGGAAAAAGGCGCCGCCGCGCCGCAATATGCGGCCGATGATCGGCATGTTGAGATTGATGCCAGCCGCCGTATGCGGAACGCTCAAGCCCTCGTTGTAGACGATATACCCGAGCAGCAGGTAGTCGATATGGCTGCGATGGCACGGCACGTAAATGACTTCGCTTTCCTTCGCCACATCGCGCAGGTTGTCGACGTTGTTGAGCACGATACCGTCGTAGATGCGCGTCCACAGCCGGTCGAGGAAACGTTCCACCATGCGTATCGTCGGGTAGGAGATATTGGCTGCGATTTCGAACGCGTAACGGCGCGCCTTGTGCGTCGTTCTCTCCAGCAGTGCCCGGTTGTCGCCCGCTTCGGCTTCGATGGCTCGCTTCACGCGCGGATCGAGCAACACCTGGTTGACCAGTGCGCCGCGATGGGAAAGGTCCGGGCCCACCGTCGCCGTCCGGCGTTGGCGGAAATGCACGCGCAGGACGCGCGAAAGCTTGCGAATGGCCACTCCGGCTTCGAGGCCGTCGTTGATGATCGAACTCAGCGGCAACGGGTGACTGATTCTCAACAACGTGTTCCTCCCGTGCACAAGGGTGGCGAAGAACTTTCGCGTACGGCCCATCACATCCCAGTTCTCAGAGAACAACAGTTTGAACCAGGAACGCTCTTTGTCCGGGGAGCGGCCCCAGTAGATCGCCACCGGTACCAGCAGCAGCTCACCGCCGTCCGCGGCAACCGCGGCATCGACAATGCGCTGCAACCGAGCCGAACCCGAGATGCGCGGCTTGCGAAAGATAAATCCGCTCTTTCGCCGCAGGACGACGATCCGGCTGCGCTCATGGAGACCGCAATAGTCGAATGCGTCCGACGGCGATGGCAGTCCGCGTAACCGGCAGACACGCTCGAGCGCCAGCGTATCGGCAAGACCGCCGGTCTCCAGCACGTAACAGACTGTCGCATGCTGGCCGGCCAGCAAGGCGGCTGGATCGTCCGGCATTACGGTTGGGCGCGCCCAGATCGCAAAGATTTTTCCGGCCAGCCAGTACCATGGCCGGAAGATGATTCTCAGAGCACTCATTGGACGCCAATCTTACCGAATTACGCCTGCTTCGGCGGGTGAATTCCCTGGGTGAGCTCGTAGTAGCTGGCTATCGGCTTGTCCAGCTTTTCCGTGCGCAGGAACTCTGCGAATGAGCTGCTGAACACATCGCTTCGAAATGCCCACCAGGTCTGGAAACCGGGCCGGGAATGGTAAGTCAGCATGAGCCGCTTCCATCCCTGCCACACGTCATCTTCGAGGTACCCCTTTCGATACTGGTAGTACATGTTTTCGAAGTTGTGGAAACATACAAAGAACAATTGCGAGATACGGGCCTTGTCATCGGCACTCAGCGACTCGAAATCCTCCAGTGCATTGCCGAACAAGGTCGAAAGGCCCGGCGTTCCCGCTATCGACCGGTTGAGCGCGCTGAATTCACTGACGATGGCCTGGTAGGTAGACGTCCTCGCGGCTTCCGTGTTGCCCTTCACCTGCACCGCGAGGTACACGAGCGATATCAGGACGGCGATCGAACCGACGAAATCGCCGATGCTTCCCAACTCTTCAATTGACACAGTCGATCTCCGATGTGCAGCAGAACTGCTTCTTTACTCAGGCAGCGTCTTGCCGGAGCCGCCCATTTCTGCCGGGAAGTCCTTCATCTTTGGCAAGCCGTCTTTGATACGCAATACGGCAGATTCATAGTTCACGTGGATTCCCGGTTCGATTTTGAGCTTCGGCAGTATCGCGGCGTAGACATCGACAAAATCGGCTGGCGGATGAT
>JAKEGN010000123.1 GCA_022615525.1 Woeseiaceae bacterium | reverse complement strand
GTGCTGGTTTCCAGCAATCTCGGCACGGTTCCTGTGGACAAACCGGTGCAGGCATTCGAATCGCCGCTACGTGTGTGCGTCGGCGCCGACCTGCACGGCCGCCGCGTCGGCATCCGCTACTCGCTGTTCGGCAAGAACCTCCGCAGCCCGGTCAAGGGAACCCTGCGCCTGCTATTCTGATTCGTCGATTGTGCTGACAGCTTACCTGTAGGAGCGAGCAGTGCTCGCGACGCGATCTTGATGCTTCGCTGCACGCCTCGCAGTCGACCTCACAATGCTGGCACCGCACCGGTATGCCCTTCTCACTCAGAAATCTTAATTCGCTCGAAGGGCATACCGGTGCACTGCCACCCGGTAGCGCGCCGGCGGTTCAAGACGGCGACACGTCGGTATGCCTTGCGAGCGAGTTAAGACTTCCGAGCGAGCAAGGCATGGCGGCGTGACGCCGGCGTACAGCACGCCGTCAAGATCGCGTCGCGAGCGCTGCTCGCTCCTACGGAGGCAAGTATCGTCGTCGGTCTATTGCCACTTTTCGCCGCCGGGCGGAACGTATCCGGAGAACTGGTGTAACAATCCGGCCGGCCGCTCGGCGACCAGCAGCATGGCGCGGTGCTGCGGCCGCAGGAAACCGCTGGCGACGGCGCGATCGAGGTAACGCAGCAGATCGTCGAAGTATCCGCTGACGTTCAGGAAGCCGCAGGGCTTGGTATGGAAACCCAATTGTCCCCAGGTCAGCATTTCTATGATTTCCTCGAGGGTACCGTAGCCACCCGGCAGCGCGGCGAACCCGTCCGCCAGCACCGCCATCATCGACTTTCTCTCGTGCATGGAACTGACGATATGCAACTCGGTAAGTCCGCGATGGCCGACCTCCTTGTCGATCAGTGCTTTGGGCATGACTCCTATGACCGTGCCACCGCCTTCCAGCACCGCGTCGGCGAGTGCGCCCATGATGCCCTTGGAGCTACCACCATAGACCAGCTCGATCCCGGCGGCTGCCAGGGCGTCGCCCAACTCTTTCGCGGCAGCCGCAAATACCGGCTGATTGCCGCTGTTCGATCCGCAGTACACGCAGAGGCGTTTCATCCGTGCGAGCGCCTGCGCGTCAGGGCCGTTGCGTCGCCGGGAAGACGATATCGTTTAACTGCGGCCGGCATTGCCTCATTTCGTCAGGCGTCAATGCATCGAGCTCGTGCGGGAATACGAGCCACTCCGCGGTCTCGTGCAGGTAGTAGTCGGGAACCAGGTCCGTCTGGTTCCGGGTCGGCTTGTACCACGGCGCCGCGATGCGTATGTCTTCAGGTGTGTTGCCTCGCGCCCGCTTCTTCAGTTCCCTCAGGACCGCTGCGAAGGTGTTGCCGGTATCGAACACGTCGTCGACGATCAGCACGCGATCATCGTGAGCGACCTTCTTGATGATGTAGTCGAGCCCGTGCACAGCCACTTCACTGCGCTGGTCGACGCCCGTGTACGAGGAAGTGCGGATGGCGATGTGATCCGACTCGACACCGCAATAGGCGAGAATCTCCTGGACCGCCATGGCCACCGGCGTGCCGCCGCGCCATATGGCGATGATGAGCGTCGGTTCGAAACCGCTCTCGATGACCTTCATGCCGAGGCGGAACGAGTCTGCAAGGAGTTCATGCGCGGTGAGAACGGTCTTTTGCATTCCGTACTGCTCCCTGCGTGTGGATGATGATGCATGTCGGTATAATGATGGCCGCCAATACTACAGCAACACCGGTACCCCGGGAAAACAATGAAAAAAACTTTTGTCGCTGCTGACGATCTGCTGCTCGATTCCTTTCGCCTCGCCGCGGCCGTGTTCGAATCCGGCTTTCGTCCGGATTTCCTCGTCGGCCTCTGGCGTGGTGGCAGCGCCGTCGGGATAGCCGTGCAGGAGGGCCTCGAGCATTTCGGTGTCAGCACGGATCACATCGCCATCCGCACTTCCTATACCGGGCTCGCCAACTATCCGAAAATGGTCGACAAGGCCGAAAAGATCCGCGTGCACGGCCTGCAGTACCTGCTCGAGCGCGTCTGCGCGGAACACACGTTGCTGATCGTCGACGACGTGTACAGTTCCGGCTCGAGCGTGCGAGCCGTCAAGTCACAACTGGCGAAGAAAGTCCGCCGCAACTTGCCGCACGACATCCGGACCGCGACGGTCTGGTACCGCCCGACGGAGAGGACCGTGGCCGCTCCCGACTATTTCGTGCACGAGACCCGGGACTGGCTGATATTGCCTTACGAACTTGCGGGTTTGTCCATAGAGGAATTGCGGCGGCACAAACCGGAACTGAGTTCGACCATCGACCGGCTCGAGAAACTGGTCAGCGCACGCGCACGGACCACGGTGTCCTGAATCAGGCCGCCTTCCACGCCTGCTTGCCCATCAGGTACGTGGCCGCAACCGCACGGTCATCCCCGAGCATCATCAGCGCAAAGAATTTCTCCGCGACATTTTGCGTACGCGACAGCCGGCGGCGGACCATCGGCGAGGATGCCGAATCGAGCACGATGAAGTCCGCCTCCTTGCCGCTTGCGAAATTGCCGATCCGGTCATCGAGATACAGCGCTTTCGCTGCGCCGAGCGTCGCCAGGTACAACGCACGGTAGCCGGGCAGCGACTGACCGTTCAGCTGCAACACTTTGTACGCGTCACTGAGCGTCTTCAGCAGGTTGAGGTTAGGTCCTCCGCCGACGTCGCTGCCGATGCCCACGCGCAGGCCGTGTGCGCTGGCGGACCGGAGGTCGAACAGGCCGCTGCCGAGGAACAGGTTGGAGCCCGGGCAGAACGCAATCGACGCGCCGTGGCTGTGCATGGCCTGCCGGTCGGCATCATCGATGTGCAGGCAGTGCGCGAATACGGAGCGTTCCCGCAGCAGCCCGAAATCTCCGTACACGCCGAGATAACCGCTGCTTTGCGGAAACAGCCGCCGGACCATGTCGATCTCGGCCCTGTTCTCGGCGAGGTGCGTGTGCAGGAATACGTCCGGATGCGCGGCGGCGAGCTGGCCCGCCGCCCGCAACTGTGCATCGGTGGAAGTGACCGCGAAGCGCGGCGTGATCGCGTACGAAAGCCGCCCCTGACCGTGCCAGCGTTCGATCAGCTCTTGCGACTCCCTGAGACCGCCGCCCGGTGCATCGCGCAGATCCTCCGGGCAATTGCGATCCATCAGTACCTTGCCGGAGATGAGCCGCATGTTCCTGCGCTCCGCCGCGGAGAATATCGCGTCCGCCGACTGTGCGTGCACCGTGGCAAACACCAGCGCCGTGGTCGTGCCGTTCTGCAGCAGCGCATCGGTGAAGAACCCGGCGACCTCGGCCGCGTGCTCCGCGTCAACGAAGCGGCGCTCTGCCGGATAGGCATAGCGTTCCAGCCAGTCGAGCAACTGTTCTCCGCAGGATGCGACCATGTCGATCTGCGGATAGTGCACGTGGCAGTCGATGAGTCCGGGCACGATCAGTTTGTCGCGCCAGTCGGTTACGGGTACGTCCGGAGTCAGGGCAGGCAGCAGGCGTTCCGCGGGCCCGGCCTGCTCGATGCGGCCGTCACAAAGCAGCAGCAAGCCATCGTCGAAGTACTCGATCGCGCTCTTGTCGCCGGATTCACCCGGATCGGCGATGCAATGCAGTATCGATGCGCGAAATGCCTGGCGAACGCTCATTGCGTCAGTATCACCGTCTCGCTCAGGAACACCTGGTCCAGGTTCGCCCCTTCGCCGATGCGGTCGATCACGAGAAAGTCGTGCCCCGCTTCCAGTGCAATCAGCGGCATATGCCATACGCCCCTGCGATAGTTGATTCCCTGGCGGCCGTTGCTGACGAATGCGCGCAGGTCCTCTGCCGCGATCGACTCGCCGGCAGGACCGACCACGACGATGAAAACGAAACGCTGCAACGGTATGAAGGCCTGGCTACCCAGCGGATGGCGTTCCACCATTTCGACGCGGTATGGAAGCCGCGCAGGCGTGCGGCAACGCACGATGCTGACGTTCACGCGGCCGTGCTGTGAGGTTTCGATGTCGACGTCAACGAGATCGTCGTAGCGGTCGAATCGCTGTTCGTTCATCGGCGCGTGCACCGTTGCGGCCGCCTCGACGACGTTGCCGTAGGGCGCGAAACGCTCCGCCGTCAGCGGCAAGGGCCGCAGTGTGATATCGCTCATCGGGATGCTCCGGTACCCGCCAACTTGCCGATGATACGCAGCCGGCTGACGCCGCCATCCGGGTAGATCGACAACCGCACATGCGATATCACGCCGCAATCGGCAAGTTCCGTTTCGAAAAAGTGCTGCTGGTCCATGCCGAGCCTGGTCTGTGGCAGCAGCACCGGCCAGGCAACGCTTTCGGCCTGCAATTCCTTTATGTCCGCGGTCCTCGTGAGCGCCGCCTGCAGCGAGGCACGGTCCGGGTAATTGCCTTTGAAATGCGCGGTATCGATTTCGACCCGTTCGACGGTGCCCGGGTGGCCGAGTGCCAGGATGACCCAGTCATTGCCCGGCATTCGCCGGCGCGCCGTTTCCCAGCCATCCCCCATATTGATGCCTCGGCCGGGCAGGTTCAGGTTGTGCATGCTGCCGAAATGTTCGTCATTGCAGCACAGTGCGCGGCCGCCGTTCTCGACTGCGAGCAGGTCGATGACATCCTGCGGCGCAAACCGGCTCCAGTCCGGCGTGACCTCACCGTAGATGCGCAGTCGCGCAACAC
Source organism: Woeseiaceae bacterium (assembly GCA_022615525.1). Classification (GTDB taxonomy): domain Bacteria; phylum Pseudomonadota; class Gammaproteobacteria; order Steroidobacterales; family Woeseiaceae; genus JAKEGN01. Next base: position 2,392 of record JAKEGN010000123.1, on the reverse strand, counting down.
CACCGTCAGGAAAAATGTTCAGTCGCAAGTGTGTCCAGCTGCGACCCGACGTGATCGTAAACGGATGCTGCGAGTTGCCTTGCAGGTCGACGGCCGGCAGCAACGGTTCCCAGCCGTTCTCGGGCACTTCCGCGTTGCTCACGCAGGTGTCGATCGAAGCACGCGGCGGGTAATTGCCGGTGAAGTACCGGGTGTCGATGTCCACACCGCGTACCCGCCCCGGGATGCCGAGGCGAATGATGCAGTAATCATGGCCCGGGGTACGCTTGCGGCGGCTTTCCCAGCCATCCATCCATTTGCCGTGATCGTCGTACTTGTCCGGGATGAATACCGGCTCGGCCGGATCGATGAGCCGCGACTTGTCGGCGAAAAAATCGTCCGTTGCAAAGACCACCCGGGTGCCGAGCCTTGGCTGCTCGAGCCGCACCCACTGGCGGAACGGATTTTCTTCCTTTTTACTCATGCCGCGTCCGACTCCCTGAACATCGCTTCGAGTCGCAACCTGGCGATCTTGTGGATTTCGCTGATCGCCTGTGAGAATTCTGCGTCGCGGTCGTTTTCAAGCCTGCGCTCGAATGCCGCGAGTATCTCGTGGCGGTTGCTGTTCCTTACCGCCATGACAAAGGGAAAGCCGAATTTTTTCCGGTAGCGTTCGTTGTAATCCTGGAAGCGCCTGAATTCCTCGGGTGTGCACTGACTGATGCCGGCGCTTGCCTGCTCATCGGTCGAGTCGCCGCAGAGCTCCCCACGCACCGCCGCGCGGCCGGCCAGGTCCGGATGGGCGCGGATCAGTGCCAGTTTGGCCTCCCTGCTCGCATTGTCGACACAGGCGGCGAATGCCGCCGCGAGTTCGGCGGCGCCGTCGTTTTCGGATACTGCCGAAAATCCCTGCTCGGCAACCCAGGGCGAGTGTTCGTATACAGCGCCGTAACGTGCCACGAATGCCGCAAGATTCCTGGATGCCCTGAGCTTCACGGTGCAATTTCCGCGGGAAAGTATTTGTGCCAGTGACTGGCAATATCGATGCGTCGCGCGATCCACACTTTCTCTTTTGTCGCCACGTAGTCGAGAAAACGTTCGACTGCCGCGGCGCGCCCGGGACGACCGGCCAGCCGGCAATGCAGGCCGACCGACATCATCTTCGGTTGATCGGCGCCTTCGGCGTACAGCAGATCGACTGTGTCTTTGAGGTATTCGAAAAACTGCTGCCCCGAGTTGAATCCCTGCGGCGTCGCAAAGCGCATGTCGTTCGCATCGAGCGTGTAGGGAACCATGAGTTGCGCTTTACCATACTGGTAGTCCCAGTACGGCAGGTCATCCGCGTAACTGTCCGCGTTGTAAACGAAACCGCCCTCCCCTGCGACCAGCCGGTGCGTCGCAGGGCTGCATCGGCCGAGGTACCAGCCCAAAGGACGCTCGCCGCAAACCGACTCGTGCACCGCAATCGCCTGTCGCAGGTGCTCGCGCTCGACGGATTCAGCTATCGCCTGGTAATCGATCCAGCGATAGCCGTGACTCGCGATCTCCCAGCCGGCCGCTTTCATGGCCGCGACTACCGGCGGATTTCGCTGCAGCGCCATCGCCACGCCGAACACCGTCACCGGCAGGCGGCGTGCCGTGAACAGGCGATGCAGGCGCCAGAATCCGGCACGCGAACCGTACTCGTAGATCGACTCCATGTTCATGTGCCGCTGCCCCGGGTACGCGCTTGCACCGACGATCTCGGACAGGAACGCTTCCGATGCCGCGTCACCGTGCAGTATGCAGTTTTCCCCGCCTTCCTCGTAATTGATCACGAACTGCAGCGCGATTCTTGCGCCGCCGGGCCAGTGCGCATCCGGGTATTTTCCCGAGTATCCCCGGAGGTCTCTCGGATAGGCGGCAGCGGTTACCGCTTTTGTTTTTTTTCCTTTCATTCCCGTCCTGCACCGCCGCGATACCAGGCATCGATCAATTGCCGCTCATCTTCGCTGATTTCCGTCAGGTTGCCGATAGGCATCGCTTTCAGCACCACCGTCTGCTGGTGTATGCGCAGCGCTTCATCGAGGATCTGCTGATCCGTATCGAGCAGCACGCCCGCCGGCGCCGCGGGGAACGCGGGGTGCGTCGGCGCCAGCGAATGACAGGTCGCGCAACGCTCGCGGATGACCGGCCGTACGTCCGCGAGCGTCACCGCGGCGCCCGATGCCGGGCGCGCCGAACTCGGCAGCAGCGCTATCACGACCAGCACCAGGGCCAGCGTCGCGACGAGCAGCGGCACCGGGCTCGCCCTGCCCTTGTGGCGCTGCACGAAATACACCCGGATCAGCGCGCCAGAAAGAGAAATCGCCAATAATATCAGCCAGTTATATTCACTGCTGTAGGTCATCGCGAAATGGTTGCTGGTCATGGT
>JAKEGN010000122.1 GCA_022615525.1 Woeseiaceae bacterium | reverse complement strand
TGGTTCATTTTCTCCGAAGTGATGTTCTTCTCGGCCTTTTTCGGTGCGCTGTTCTATGCACGCAACATGTCCGTGCCATGGCTGGGCGGCAGCAGCAACAACTTCTTCACCAACCTCCTGCTGTGGAGCGGCTTCGAGAGCAGCTGGCCGACCAACGGCCCGGGGGAAGTCGGCGGCGACTTCATCAAGATGGAGCCTTTCGGCCTGCCGCTCATCAACACCGCAATTCTCCTGACCAGCAGCGTCACCGTAACCATCGCGCACCACGCTTTGCAGTCCGGCCATCGCGGCATGCTGAAACTGTTTCTCGCGACCACTTTTATCCTGGGTTTCATCTTCGTTTTCCTGCAGGCCAAGGAATACGTACACGCCTACCAGGAGATGAATCTCAAGCTGACCTCGGGCATTTACGGCTCGACGTTTTTCATGCTGACCGGTTTCCACGGCATGCACGTGACCATCGGCGCGATCATGCTCACGATCATCTGGCTCCGCGTCATGAAAGGGCACTTCACGCCAAACAGCCACTTCGCATTCGAAGCGACGGCCTGGTACTGGCACTTCGTAGACGTCGTCTGGCTCGGGCTGTACGTATTCGTCTACTGGCTGTAGGAGCGAGCAGTGCTCGCGATGGGATGACGGGAACCGCGCCAGTTTGAAGCTTCGCGTCGCCTGCAATGCAGGCTTCTACAATGCAAGTCCGCAGCAGGTATTCAGCGTGGGATCAGGATCGCTGTCGCGAGCACTGCTCGCTCCTACAATCAGTTTGGCGGCGCCAGCCATCCTGCGTACCAGGAAACGATCAGCAGGCCGATCAGCAAAGCTGACAGGGCCAGGCGAACTTTCAGTGCGGTAAGCACCCGCGTGGATCCCTGGCCATCGCGTACCAGGAAGAACAGGCTGGCGCCCAGACTGACGATCACCGCCGCGAGCAGCAGGAGTAAAATCAGTTTCATGCTATCGGATTCGCGAACAATGCAACTGAGACGGCCAAGTATATCGTGAATGCAAAAGTCGAAGTCGAAACTCTGTTCTGGCGGTTCGCGCCACCGGCCGCCGGCGTTTTGCTGATCATGCTGTTCGTCTCACTCGGCTTCTGGCAGCTCGATCGCGCGGCGGAGAAGGTCGCCATGCAACGGCTGTTCGACGTGGACGCGGACTACACTCCGCTTTCCGCGGGTATGTCACTGCAGGACTACCAGCGCATCAGCGCGAACGGCAAGTTTCTCGATGATCAGCAGTTCCTGATCGACAATATGATCCTGAACAGCCGGGTCGGCTATTTCGTCATCACCCCATTTGAATATGCAAGTGATGCGCCGTTGCTCATGGTCAATCGCGGCTGGCTGGCCGCTGCGCCGGACCGCTCGCTGCCTTCGTTAGACCCGCTGCCGTCTGCGGATCTCGAGATTCGCGGGCGCGCCGGACACCTGCCGCGTGTCGGAATTCGCAGCGGTAATGCGGTCGTCGAGACCCCCGGCTGGCCGAAACTGGCTACCTACCCGGAGCTTTCGGATCTTGCCCGGGTGCTCGGCCGCGACGTGCTGCCTTTCGTTCTGTTGCTGGATCCGCACGATGGCGATGCGCTCATCCGCCAATGGCAGCCACAGGGCCGGGGACCGGCAATGCACTACGGTTATGCCTTCCAATGGTTTGCGATGGCGGCAGCGGTCGCCGCCATACTGGCCTGGCAGTACCTTAAACGGCGTGGCCATGAGCGGCCCTGAAACTACGCGCGGTCCGGCGCACCTGCAGCTGCTGATTATCGCGGCCCTGTTTCTCGGGCCACTGATCCTGGCCGCGCTGATGTATTACGGCGGACTCGACCTGAGACCTTCAGGGCGCAGCAATCACGGCTTGCTTTTGCAACCTGTCATGCCGCTCGCGGACGACCATCCGGAACTGCAGGAACTTTCCGGCGGGCAATGGTTGCTCGTCTACTCACATGCAGAAGCCTGCGACGACGAATGCCGCGAGGCCCTTTATACGCTGCGCCAATCACGCCTGATGCTCGGGAATGACATGAATCGCCTCGGACGGCTGTTCTTGCACGGCGATATCCCGCCCGATACAGTGTTTCTCAATAAGCAGCACCAGGGCCTCAGAACCCTGAATAACGAGTCACTCGCGCAGGAGCTGTGGTCGGCGTTGCCGCAGGATGTTCCTTCGAACGGGTTTTTCCTGCTCGACCCGCTCGGCAACCTCGTCATGTACTTCGGCCCGGACCTCGGTCCGCGTGAAATGGTCGATGACATCAAACACCTGCTCGACCTTTCGCATATAGGCTAGCGCCATGACAACGGGATCGATCGATTGAACACCACCAGCATCAGCAGCTCTGCCGAATGGCGCGACTACTATGAGCTGACCAAGCCGCGCGTCGTCATGCTGATCGTCTTTACGGCGATCGTCGGCATGTTCCTCGCCGTGCCCGGCTGGCCGGATCCGATTGCGGCGCTGTTCGGCACCCTGGGCATTGCTGCTGCCGCATCTTCCGCCGCCGTCATCAACCATGTGCTCGATGCGCGCACCGACATCAAGATGCTCCGGACACGCGGCCGGCCGTTGCCACAAGGCAGGCTGAAGGAGAGCCAGGCACTGGTTTTTGCTTTTACGCTTGCCGCATTTTCCATGGCGCTGCTCTGGTTCCTGGTCAATCCGTTGACGGCGATTCTCACCTTTGCCTCCCTGATCGGTTACGCGATCGTGTACACCGCCTACCTGAAACGAGCGACCCCGCAGAATATCGTGATCGGCGGCGCAGCCGGCGCGGCGCCTCCTGTTCTTGGCTGGGCTGCAATCACCGGTGAAGTGCACAGCCACGCATTGCTGCTGTTTCTCATCATCTTCGTGTGGACGCCGCCGCATTTCTGGGCGCTGGCTATCGCCAGGAAGGACGAGTACGAAAAGGCCGGGATCCCGATGCTGCCGGTGACCCATGGCAATGAATTCACGCGACTCTTCATT
>JAKEGN010000015.1 GCA_022615525.1 Woeseiaceae bacterium | reverse complement strand
GTCCCGGCCGTGCCGACAACGCGCAGGCCTTCCGCTTTCGCGATCTGCCCGACCATCGAACCGACGGAACCGGCCGCACCCGAAACAACGAGTGTCTCGCCAGCTTTGGGTTTGCCGATTTCGATAAGGCCCTGGTAGGCCGTCAGTCCCGGGAGAGCCAGCACACACAGCACTGCTTCTGCAGGAATATCGGGAGGAAGTTTTTGCAGGCCATCGCCCTTGCTGACGGCGTATTCGGCCCAGCCGATCATGCCGAGCACGCGCGTGCCGACAGGAAAGTGGTTGTTCTTCGATTCGACCACTTCCGCAACGCCGCTCGAGCGCATCACGCTGCCCAGTTCGACCGGCGGGATGTAGCTGTTCCGGTCGGCGGACATCCAGCCGCGCATGGCCGGGTCCAGCGACATGTGCGTTTGCTTGAGGAGCATCTGTCCGTTTTCGAGCGCCGGCGTTTTTAGCGTCACGGTCTCGAAAACGTCCGGCGTGATCGTCAGCGCCGGCCGCTTGACCAGCTTGATGGCTTTGTATTTCATTCCCGACGCACGCCGCCCTTACAGGCGTATCGGCAAATCCCGGATGCGCTTGCCCGTCGCCGCAAATACCGCGTTGCCGACGGCGGGTGGTACCGCGATCAGCGGCGGCTCGCCCATGCCGACGGGAAACTCCGTGCTCGGCATGAAGCGAATATCGAGTTCCGGCACATCCGCCATCCTGAGCGGCGTGTAGGTGTTGAGGTTGCGGTCCTTCACCTGCCCGTCGGCGATCGCCGTGCCTTCGTGCAAAGCCAGGCTTAAGCCCCAGAGTGTTGCACCCTCGGCTTGCGCCATGGCACCGTCCGGGTGCACGACCGTGCCGCAATCGATGGTCTGCCAGATCTTTTTCACCGTTACTTTTTTGGATGCCGCATCGACGGCCACGTGTGCAACACAGGCTGTCCAGGTCGGCATGCCGCGTTCCTGTCCGTGGCTGACGGCAACACCCATGCCTTCGCCGTCCGGTAGTTCCTTGCCCCAGCCGGAACGCTCCGCCACATCACGGAGTGCTGCCGCCAGCCGCGCGGCGCCACCGACCGCATTCGGTGCCGAACCCGCGTTTTTGCCAGCCGCATCGAGCCGTGCCAGGCGAAACGCCACCGGGTCTTCACCGGTCATCGCGGCAAGCTCGTCCATGAAGCACTCGACGCCCCAGCCGATCCAGCCTGAGCCCACCGCGCGCAACCATCCCGGAAGGAAAGTTCTTTGCGCGAGATCGTTGTTGATCGCGCGCACGCGATGGTTCGGCAGCGTGTACCAGTGATCGGCGCCGCTGACCGCAAACGGATCGAACTTGCCATTGCCATCGACGCCATCCGCAAGGAATCCGGACGCCATGGCCAGCGTCGGCCAGCCCGCAGCCGCGGCATGCTCGATGCCCGTCAAGGCTCCTTTGTCATCGAACGAGGCATCGAATCTCGCAACCGATGCGGAACGCGCGCAATCGAAGCGGCTGTCATCCTCGCGTTCGAACACGAGTTTCACCGGCCGGCCGAGTTCGCGCGCGGCCAGCGCCGCCGGGATCATCTGGTCGCCGAACAACCGGCGGCCGAAACCACCGCCGAGGTAGTACTGGTGAATGACGATGTTGGTCTCCGGCACAGCGAGGGCCTGTGCGAGCGCCGGCAGGATCAGCGACTGCCACTGGTTTCCCGCATGGATATGAAATACTCCGTCGACATACTCGACCAGTGCATTCTGCGGTTCCAGCGTGAAGTGCAGAGCGGTGCTGGTCGTGTACGTAGCCGTGTGATTCTTCGCCGCGGACGCACGTGCTGCGGCCACGTCACCATCGTTGACCACGAGCGCGCCGCTCGCCGGGTCGGCCGCAAGCTTCGCGCCCTCGGCCAGGATATCCGCTTCGCTCACCCCGGCCGTCGGACCGGCTTCCCAGTCGACTTTGACTGCGGCCGCAGCTTTCATCGCGCTCGGAAAATTCTCCGCAACGACAACCGCCCAGCCCTGGATCACGTTGCTCGGGTCGTTGAGCGCCAATGTTTGCACGTAGCCGGGGATGTCTTTCGCCGCCGTGTCGTCGATTGAACGTATCGTGCTGCCGTAGCGTGTGGGCGGAATCATCGGGTGCGCATACACCATGCCGGGCAGTTCGGCATCCAGTCCGTACAGCGCCGTGCCATTGGATTTTGCCGGTATATCGAGCGCGCGAGTCGCTTTGCCGATCAACTGTCGCTCGGCGGCCGGTTTGACCGGCATCGCGGCCAGCTCCTCGGCGCTGAATGTGCGGCTGATGTCGCCCTTCGCGACGATATCGGCAAAGGAAATGCGCTTATCGCCGGCGACGACTTCACCGCCCGTCGCGTTGCACGCCGACGGCTCGACGCCGAGCAGTTTCGCTCCCGCATCGACAAGCACCGTGCGGCCTGCGGCGCCGGCCTGCGACAGCATCGTGAACGAGGTCCATAGCGACCACGATCCGCCCGTCACCATGTAACCCCACTTCGGATCCGAATCGACGTGCCTGATCGACACCTTTCCCCAGTCCGCGCCGAGTTCGTCCGCTACGATGCGCGCCAGCGCGGTTCCGACATGCTGTCCCATCTCGGCCTTGGCAATATTGACCAGCACGTGGCCGTCACTGCCGATTTCGAACCAGACTGCCGGTGAGAAAATCTTGCTGGCACCGCCGGCCGCGATATCGCTGGCCGCTTCCTCGCGGCTGCAGCCTGGCAACACTGTGCCGAGACTCATGACCAGGCCCGTGCCGACGGTCCCGGCAAGGAAAGTGCGGCGACTGATGGATTGTGTGTGCTGTGGCATAACCATGATCATGCCTCCCCGCCGGCTGCGGCGCGCTTGATCGCTTTGCGGATGCGCGGATACGCCATGCAGCGACACAGGTTGCCGTTCATCGCGGCATTGATCTCCCGGTCGCCCGGATTGGGTGTGCTGGCGAGCAGGCTCGCGGCCTGCATGATCTGCCCCGACTGGCAGTAGCCGCACTGCGGCACCTGTTCCTCGACCCAGGCGGACTGCAGAGCCTTGCCTTCCGGTGATTCGAGACCCTCGATGGTCGTTATCGAGCGGCCTTCGGCGACCGCGAGCAGGGTCACGCAGGAGCGCACCGCCGTGCCGTCGAGATGTACCGTGCAGGCACCGCATTGTGCGATGCCGCAACCGAATTTCGTGCCCTTCAGTTTCAGTTCGTCACGAATGACCCACAAAAGCGGGGTGTCCGGCGGGCTTTCGGACGTGACGGTTTGCCCATTCAGATTGAACTGGATCACGACTAACCCCCTGATCTCTTTTTAGTGGCTGCCGCAAGTTTATACCCATAAAGGCATTTGCACGACTACTCCAGGATCAGCGGCTGCTCGATCGCGTCGACGAGTTTCCGGTGAAACTCCGTGAATTCCCGGTATTCGCCGGCATCGAAGCGCGATTCGTCGGCGACGTAGTCAACGCGCATTTCCCAGGCACCGGAATCCTGGCTCAATTGTCGTTGCCAGTTGCCGAAACGCGACTCGCCCGAATCGGGTTTTTTCGCGGCGATCTGCAACTTGCGTTCCGCCGGCAACTTGAGAGAGGTGATCGCGGCTACGCGCAGCGGGAATACCTGCTCGAAAGGAAAACGCCGGTCCGACACGCGCTCGAACTCGAGGTAGTAGCCCTCGAGGAATCCGGGCAGCTCGAAGCTGCCATCGTCATCGATAGGCATTGTGTACTGCAATTCGATGACGAGGTCGTAGCTTGCGTCGAACAGGTTATCGACGAAGTGGCCGGTCACTTCGGCATCCGCATAACGGGTGGCGACCCATCGTTGCAGGGATCCCTGCATTTCCGACGCCTCGATTTCACGCAGCTGGCCGCGCAACTCGGCCGCCTGGTAACCGGTGAAACGGCCGGTCTCGGTGACCGAGATCTGGGCCACATCGGTTGCCTCCACCGTACGCTCGATGCTCAGTCCGACGAGGTCCGATGCGTAATCCGGAATCTGCATCAGCGCCGGTACCTCATCGAGCACCAGCGCATGATTTCCGGCCATGGAGCGCGGCGGCAGGTGGCCAAGTCGGAGGTCCTTGTCGGTCGGATCGATGAACACCCGGCCGTTCGCGCCCTCCACGGCGACGATCATGTGATCGAACTGGTCGGTATCCGGCAACTCCGCCAGTACCTGTTCGTTCAGATTGACCAGTGCCAGCGAAGCCGGAATGCCTACCGACTCGAGCATGGAATAAAGCAGCACCGCGTGGTCCTTGCAGTCGCCGTAGCGGTCGCGCAGGGTCTCGCGCGCCGTCTTCGGGATGTACGCGCGCCGGCCGAATTCGATCGCTTCGTAGTGAATTTCGTTCTGTACGTAGGCACTCAATACATCAATCTTTCTTTGTATGTCATCGATGCCTTCGACCAGCCCGCGCGCTCGATCCGCCACGTGCGAGGTGTCGAGCTTGTCCCGGATCTGCTGCAGATAGGTCGCGCCCGCTTCCCGCCAGTCCTTGCTGACGGTTCCGAAGTAAACCCAGGGTAGTATCTGGTCGTGATAAGGCTGCAACGGTTCCCAGCGATAAGGGGCGGGATCCTCGATCTCCCAGATGAGGGCCGCATCGCTCTGCCGCGGTTTTGCGAGTCCCCGGCTCTGGTACTGCAGCGGCTTCGGGTCGCCGCTGACGAAGACAGCGCTGTACTCGACCGGTCGGTCGCTCGAAAGGTACACGACTTCCAGCGGAAACGTGCCCTTGTCGACCGACACGGTTTTCGTCACGACGGCTTCGATAAGCACGCCGGGAGCGAGACTCGGCACGGGAATGTGGACGGTTCGTCCCGTGCTCGCCTTGAAGCTGCCCTCATTGTGGGTAATGTAGTAGGAATCGGGCTCGCCCTCAGCAATCTTTTCGCCATCCGCATTGCGGACGATCACACTGTTGACATAAAGGTGCTCGAAGGCCTGGTCGAAATCGAACTCCAGCGTGCTGAACTGCTTGATCCCGTTGGTGTCCAGGATACGGATTTTCCGGTACTGCGTCTGCGAGATCGATTCCCCGTGATCGAAGTGGAATCCGGCTATGCGAGTGGTATATATCGCGCCAAAACCTTCGACCGTGGCAGATCGGCCATGCGATTCGAAGACCTTCTGCAGGGCCTTCGGCAACGGCACCGGCTGGATCGGCGTGCTGATGCTTGCGTTATCGCCTTCACCGAGCATCGTATCGATGGCATCGAGGTACTCTTTTATATTGGCGTTCGTCGGCGAGTAGCTCTGTGCTTTCCCGAACGACTCCCGTGCCTTCTGGTACCAGCGCAGCTGGTACTCGGCATCGCCCTTGTAGTAGTAACTCTGTAATGACGGATAACCGTTATCGATCAGCAGTTCCGCGAGCCGCAACACTTCAGCAGGATTGTCCATTTCATAAAGTATCGCGATGCGCTCGTACACCATGTCGGCGTTGAACGGCCGGCCCTGCGACGCCGCGTCGAGCGCGGCAAGCGCCTCTTCGTACCGGCCGCGGCGTCCCAGGAGTTGTGCCTTCAGCACCTGTGTCGTTTCGGTGCTACCACCCTCCGTGTAGTCTGCAAACACCCGGTCGACTTCGTCCCATTGGTCTGCATCGGCAAGCAGCGTCAGATACACGGAGAAATCGTCGTCGTCCCGGTATCCGCCGGCGAAGAGATCGCTGTAGATCCGGATTGCCTTCCCGGAATCGTTCGTCTGGTAGGCGAGCCATGCGTCCCAACTTTGCACCACGCGGTTCCCGGCAAAGTGCCCAAGTCGCGGCGCAAGCCATTCCGCCGCTTCGCGATAGGCATCGAGTTCGACCAGCGAGCGAAGGGAATTGACAAGATAGGTCTCGTCTCCGGTTTGCAGATCGGCGGCCTGCGAGAAGAAGCGAAACGCATCGCGGTGACTGCGTGCTTCGAAGTAATGCAGGCCGAAGGCGTTGAGCAGGTAGGCGTTGCTGCGGCGCTCTGACGCGTCGGCATAGTAGTTGCTGAGCGCCATCGGGTTCTGCCGGATTTCGAAATCACTCCACAGCGCTTCCAGTTCCTTGCCGGTTCGGCTGTCGCTGACGGGCCCCCATGCCGCCAGCGTGTAGGCGCAATTCTCGTTTGCGGCCACCCACAGGAAATAGTCGAATTCAACGTCGTCGTTTTTTTCACGGCCGAGGAACAGCCGGCCGGTTACGCCGTCCCGTTCCAACGGGCGTTCCTCCTTTATGAACTTGCTCGGATACGCTTCGCCAAACTGCTGCATCATCACCGAATAGATAGCGGTTTCGGCGGGCTTCGGGCCATTCCAGCACACCGGCAGTACGACAGCGCCGTAAGACTTCGACGACAGTGCGCCGAGATCGGCGCCTTCGTAGTCTTCGGCAAGGTCCGTCCAGCCGAACCACTCCTTGTTGCGGGCCCGAAAACCGTAGGCAAACGTTTTCGAATCGTACGCATCGACCGGCCGCACCGGGCCAGCGGCGACCTGTACAGCATCTTTGTCGATCAGGGAGAAGCCCGAGACGAATGCGTCGGCCTGCTCGAGCACCACGGCTTCGCCCTGGTTCGTGCCGAAAGTCAGGAGCTGGTAGGCACGGGTCCGATCCACCAGTGCAGAGATCACGTAAACGATGGGCTCGGACCTGGCCGTCCCGAACAATGCGACCTGGTGTATCGGGTAATCGCCCTCGACTCGCGAACCGATATCGCGAAAGTCGGTCAGTTCGACCTCGTCGCTGCCCGCCAGTCGGGACGTCATCGCCGTGCGAACCAGCTCCGCATATTGCTCCGCACTGAAGGCCACGCCGATGTCCTCGACGATGACCACCGAAACGACGTTCGGGCTGAATCGCGTCGCGGCGAAGCTGGCTTCCGGAACCTTTTCCCTGAAATTGACGAAGGTATAGGAATTACCTTCGAGATCGAGACGGTAGTTGAGCGCGTCATTCTCGAAGACGCCGACCTGTTTGCCGGCATTGCGCGCGTAATCCTCGTCGCCATCCGCCGCCAGCGTCACGACCGGCATCAGGGCCAGCACCAAAATAACGAGTAAATTCATAGTTCAGCAATTCTAGCCGACCACGGTGCCGCCGTGTGTGCCCGGTATCACTATCCGCACGCGTCGAAAACCGGTCCGCCTCGGGGACAGCGCGACCGCGCCCGGCCGGAATCCGTGCTATTTCCGCGGCATATGGCTACTGCCAAAACGGTCTAAACGGAACCGCGTACAGACGCATCTACTCACTGACCACTGCAAGGATCCATGCGTTTCGTCTGCTTCACACCGTAACGATTGGCCGTAGTGGAGAAGGACATGAAAGCAGGCATTCTGCTCGGGGGCGCGCTGTTTCTCGCAGCTTGCGCAGCGCCCACCGAGAAGCAGATCGAAGCCCTCGAGTATCGCGAGGCTGAAAAGAAGGCGGAGCTACTTGATTTCCGCCAGTACTGCCGCAACAGGGGCGGAGTCCTGGTTTTTCACGCATCCGGCGGACGAACCAAGCGAAACGCTCCGCCTGACAATGCCGATTATCTCAGGTGCCAGCGTGGGGGTGCTTTATACTAGCGGTGCCCAATTGGTGCCTGCCCAATTGGTGCCGGTGTTCACTTTTTTGGTTAATTAAGCAAAAAAGT
>JAKEGN010000014.1 GCA_022615525.1 Woeseiaceae bacterium | reverse complement strand
GGGATCTCCGGGATATCCGACTGCCGGTAGAACACCGCGTTGTTTGTGTCCAGCCCGAGCGCGAGCCAGGCCGCGGCGATCTCCAGCGTCGAGCGCGCGATGCGTTCCGGGTCTTCGGCCTTGGCCAGCGCGTGCAGGTCGGCGAGGAAATAGAAATTCTTTTTCGCCGGGTCTTTGCTCGCGGCAATGCCCGGCCGGATGGCGCCGACGTAATTGCCGATGTGCGGCGTGCCGGTGGTGGTGATGCCGGTAAGATAAATGTCCTGGCTCATCGTCTGCCCTGCGCCTCAATAACCGGCCGCATGCCCGTCTTTCCTTGACTCCGAGGCGCCGTAATACACGCCCTGCGCTTCGTTCCAGAGGATCGCCTGGTAGCCGCCGTACTCCCCGGGCTCCGTCGCCAGGCGGTGGCCGCGGCGGCGGAGCTCGTCGCGCACGCTTGGCGGGATGCCGCTTTCGAGGTACACGGTGCCGCCATCGCGCATCACCTCGTCCGTCGGTTGCGACGAGCCCGTGTGCCGCATACGCGCCGCATCGCCCGCTTCCTGCAGGTTCATGCCGAAGTCGACCAGGTTGACGATGATCTGCGCGTGCGCTTGCGGCTGCATCGAGCCGCCCATGACGCCGAAGCTCAGCCAGGGCCTGCCATCCTTCATCACGAACGCCGGGATGATGGTATGAAAGGGCCGCTTGCCCGGCTCGTACACGTTCGGATGACCGTCCTGCAGGCTGAACAGCGAGCCGCGGTTCTGCAGGCTGAATCCGAGTGCGGCCGGTGTCATGCCGGAACCGATGTCGCCGTAGTTGCTCTGGATGAACGACACCATGTTGCCGTCCTTGTCCGCGACCGTGAGATAGATCGTATCGCCATCGTGCAGCATGTCGCCGGCGGAGTAACTCGAAGCCGCTTTGGCCGGGTCGATGAGCGCACGTCGCTCCGCGGCGTAGTCCTTCGCAATCAGCCGCGCGATCGGCGGTTCGTAGAAATCCGGATCGGCGTAAAACTGCGCGCGGTCCTCGTAGGCGAGTTTCTTCGCTTCGATCAGCACGTGCAGGTAATCGGCACTGCCGAAACCCATCTTGCTAAGATCATAGCCCTCGAGAATGTTCAGCATCTGCAACACCACGATGCCGTGGCCGTTCGGCGGCAGTTCGTAGACGTCGTAGCCGCGGTAATTCACGGACACCGGCTCGACCCATTCGGAGCGGTGCGCCGCCATGTCTTCGTAGCTCAGGTAACCGCCCTGCTCGCTCATGTAGGCATCGATCTGCCGCGCAATCCCGCCCTTGTAGAACGCGTCGCGGCCGTTTTTCGCGATCTCTTCGTAGGTATCGGCGAGGCGCGGGTTGCGAAAGATCTCGCCTTTTTCCGGCGCCCTGCCGCCCGGCATGAAGGTCTCGCGAAAGCCGGGGTATGCGGCGCGCGATGGGGCGTTCTCCTGCCACAGCGCGGCGATGAACTCGGTCACCGGGAAGCCCTCGCGCGCATAACGTATGGCCGGTTCGAGCAGGGTTCTCATCGGCAGCTTGCCGTAACGCGCGTGCAGTTCGTACCAGCCATCGACTGCGCCCGGCACGCTGACCGTGAGGGGCCCGAGATAGGGTAAGCCTTCCGGTGCCGCCTGCCGAACCTGCGCAAGACTCAGCGACATCGGCGAGCGGCCGGAGGCATTCAGCCCGGTCAATTCCTTGCCATCGGCATCCCAGACGATGGCAAACAGGTCGCCGCCGATGCCACAGCCGGTCGGCTCCATGAGTCCGAGGGTCGCGTTGGCCGCGATCGCCGCATCCACCGCGCTGCCGCCCGCTTTCAGGATTTCGATCGCCACCTGCGTGGCAAGCGGATGGCTGGTCGCGGCCATCCCATGCGTTGCGATGACTTCCGAACGGGAAGCAAAGGCCGCGCCGGTCAGCCGGTCGTAACCATGGCTAACCGTGCTTGCCACCAGGGCCGCCAGCAAAACCACGCCTTTTTTCATCCCGCACTCCCGGAGATCCCCTGCAAAGCGTGGAATCATAGCAGGGAACAACGAGCGTACGGCCTTGCCGCCCGCATCAGCACGCTCGCGGCAATCCGCAGCCAGAGGTTATGATGCCGCCCATGACCATCGAAACGGAAAGCAGCGCGCTCGGCCGCCACTACCCGGACCATGTCCGCGAGATCCAGTCCCGCCACGAGCGGGCGCTGGAACGGGCCGGCGCCTCGCATGCGGTCATCTTCGCCGGCGCGCCGCGGCCGGTGTTCCTCGACGATTACAACTACCCGTTCAAGGCCAATCCGCATTTCCTGTCCTGGGTGCCGCTGCTCTCAAATCCCTGGTCGCTGGTGGTCTGCACACCGGGCGAGAAGCCGCTGCTGGTGTACTTCCAGGAAAAGGACTACTGGCATTCGCCGCCCGCGGACCCGACCGGCTTCTGGACCGGCGAATTCGACATACGCATCGTGCACACGGTGGCCGATGTCGAGGCGCAGCTGCCGGAGGACAGGGACAAGTGCATCCTGATCGGCGAAGTGCAGGACGAAACACAGAGTTTCGGCATCGAGCGCAGCAACCCGAAGTCGGCGCTGAACATCCTGCACCGTGCGCGCGGCATCAAGACGGAGTACGAAGTCGCCTGCATGCGCGCGGCGTCGCGGCGCGGTGCACGGGGTCACGTTGCGGCCGAGGCGGCGTTTCGTGCCCGCGCGACCGAATTCGATATTCACCTGGCTTACTGCCGCGCAACACAACATACCGAGAGGGACCTGCCCTACGGCAGCATCGTTGCACTGAACGAGCATGCCGCGGTCCTGCACTACCAGCACCAATCGGCGCAGCGTCCCGATGAGCAGTTGTCCTTCCTTATCGACGCCGGCGCGAGGGTCAACGGCTACGCTTGCGATATCACCCGCACACATTCCTTCGACAACGCGGAGTTTGCGGCGCTCATCCGGCGCTTCGATGCCTTGCAGCTTTCGCTGGTCAGCGAAGTGCGGGCCGGCGTCAATTTCGCCGAGCTCCACCTCACGACGCATCGCAGGATTGCCGAGCTGCTGGTCGAGATCGACCTGGCCAAGGGCAGCCCGGAGGCACTGATCGAGTCGGGCGTCACCGCTGCGTTTTATCCGCACGGCCTCGGCCACCTGCTCGGCCTGCAGGTGCACGACATGGGGGGCTTCATGGCCGATGACGAGGGCACTGTCATCGATCCGCCGAGTGGTCACCCTTACCTGCGACTGACCCGAGACCTCGAGGAAAACCAGGTGCTGACCATCGAGCCCGGCCTGTACGTCATCGACCTGCTGCTCGCCGACCTGGCCGGCACACCGGCCGAGAATATGATCAATCGCAGCCGGGTCGACTGGCTGCGGCCTTTCGGTGGGATGCGCATCGAGGACAATGTGCGCGTCACGGCAGACGGATGCGAGAACCTGACGCGGGACGCTTTCGCCGCCATTTGAGTCGCGGGCACGGCACGCTCCTGCAATGCGCAAGCCCAGGTCCGGCGGCGCGACGGCATGCCTTTCGAGCGAGTTAGGATTTCCGAGTGAGAAAGGCATGGCGGCGTGACGCCGGCATGCAGCACAAGATCAAGATCGCTGTCACCCGCACTTCGCGCTCCTGCAGCCCAATTTCAGGGCTGGCGTGGCGTTTCGCTGGAGCGGTGCTGTGCTTTGAGCTTCGCTTTCACTCGCTTGCCCTTGCGGATCATCAGGGGCCTGAGCAGTTTCATGAATGCGGGCAGCAGGTAGCCCGTGGTCGTCAGCAGGCCGCTGACCGGCGGCATGGAGCGCTCGCGCTTCTCGTTGCAACAGAGTTCGACGATTACATCGGCCACTTCATCCGCCGTGGAGAGCGGCTGCGAAAAGGTCACGTCGGCCACCTCGTCGATGTTGGTCATGATGAAGCCGGTGTCGATCGGGCCGGGCGACACCGCCGCCACCTTGATCCCTGAACCCGCCAGTTCTTCGCCCAGTGCGAAGGTGAATGCGCGCAGGCCGAACTTGCTGGCGGAATACGTTGCCGCGCCCGCGACCGGGATGCGCCCGGCGAGCGACGCGACGTTGATGATTGCCGCCTGACCCGCTTCCCTCAGGTAAGGCAGTGCCAGGCGGCAGAGTACGATCGGCGCTCTGAGGTTGACGTCGATGATGCGCGCGAGTTCCTGCGCAGGGACCGCTTCGACGGTGCCGCGCCGGTGATAGCCGGCGTTGTTCACCAGGACGTGTATGCCGCCGAATTCGAAGCGGGCTTTCTTGAAGAGATTGTCGCAAGCGGTGGCATCGCTTACGTCCATCGGCACGGTCATGACCTTGCAGAGCGGGCGCAGTTCCTCGGCGATCAGGTCGAGATTTCTCTTGCTGCGCGCGACCAGTACGAGATTGGCACCGAGCGCCGCGAATTTTCGTGCGGTAGCCGCGCCGACGCCTTCCGAACCGCCGGTGATGACGACGGTCTTGTCTTTGAAGTTCCTGTCCATCGCGGCAGTCTAGACGATGGGTGGCTCGGGCGAAACCGGTCGCGAGCAGGAAAAAAGGTGCCGGATTTATTTTTCCCGAAAAATGTGCCGGATAATTTTTTTTGCCGGAAAAAATAAATCCGGCACCTTTTTCCGCGGCACCTTTTTTCCCGGCGCGGGGTTCAGAAGCCGATATAGCCCCGGATTTTCTTCCACCACGAACTCTCCCAGCCGTAGACTTCGAGCTGGTCCGGATCGAAATCCGAAATGGGCATGTGGGTGGATGGCGGGATTTCTTCGTTCGCGACGTCTTCCGGCCGGAGCTCCAGCTTTCCGTACTTGCGCTCGGCCGTGCTGGTCAGCCCGTCGACGGCCAGGCTCAGTCTCGGCAACACGTAGTCGTCTACGATGTCATCGAGGAACACCGCATCGGGATCGAATGCGTCCTTCGACAGGATGACGCATTCCGTGAATGCCGATTCCTTTTTGATGGCGGGCTCCCAGCTTTTGAAACTTTGCTTACTCTAGAAACATTGGCCCGGATTTGCTGTGATGCCCCTCGCAAGATGGGCAATCCTGCGTATTTACTGTTTACAATCAAACACTTACATCGTGTCTGCGCAAGGTATTATGTAACGCGCCGATGACGCGACTCCACAAAAAACGGGCCGTTGTCCGGCCCGTTCTCTTTTACCTCTGTCGCGTTGACGCTACTTGCCGGCTTGCGCACTCTCGCTGGCCGCAGGTTTGTCCACCAGCTGCACGATCGCCATCGGTGCCGCATCGCCTGGACGCGGGCCCAGTTTGAGTATGCGCAGGTAGCCGCCCGGCCGCGCCTTGAAGCGCGGGCCTAGATCCGTGAACAGCTTGCCGACCGCCACCTTGTCGCGCAGGCGGCTGAAAGCGAGCCGGCGATTGGCGACGCCGTCGACCTTGGCGAGCGTGATCAAAGGCTCGATCACCCGCCGCAATTCCTTGGCCTTCGGTACGGTGGTCTTGATCGTCTCGTGGTGCACCAGCGACGCCGCCATGTTGCGATACATGGCCTTGCGGTGTGAGCTGTTGCGGCCGAGCCGGCGACCCGATTTATTGTGACGCATGGTGTAACTTCCAGATCAGTCTTTCTTAAAGAGGAAGCTCGTGCTCCGGTCGCAGGCTTGCCGGCGGCCAGTTTTCGAGCCGCATGCCGAGTCCGAGGCCGTGCCCTTCCAGCACTTCCTTGATTTCCGTGAGCGACTTCTTGCCCAGGTTCGGCGTACGCAGGAGTTCGACTTCCGTGCGCTGTACCAGGTCGCCGATGTACATGATGTTCTCGGCTTTCAGGCAGTTCGCGGAACGAACGGTCAGTTCCAGCTCGTCCACCGGGCGCAACAGGATCGGATCGACCTGGCTCTCGGCCATTGCGCCGACGCCGTCTTCCTGGCCCTGCAGATCGACGAACACGGACAGCTGGTCCTTCAGGATGCTGCCGGCGCGGCGTATCGCTTCTTCCGGATCGATCGTACCGTTGGTCTCGATGTCGATGATCAGCTTGTCGAGGTCGGTTCGCTGCTCGACGCGAGCCGATTCGACGTCGTAAGTGACGCGGTGCACCGGGCTGAACGAGGCATCGAGTTGCAGCCGGCCGATCGGCCCGGCCTGCTCGTCGAATGCCGGCCGCTGCGTCGCCGGGCGGTAACCGCGGCCGCGCTCGACCTTTAGGATCATGTTCAGCTCGCCGTCCTTGGTCAGGTTGGCGATGACGATCCCCGGGTTCATGATTTCGACGTCATGATCCAGCTGGATGTCGGCGCCGGTAACCGGACCCGGACCCTTTTTCGAGATGCGCAGCTCGGCGGTGTCGCGGGTGTGCATGCGCACGGCCACCTGCTTCAGGTTCAGCAGGATGTCGACCACGTCTTCCTGGACGCCTTCGATGCTGGTGTACTCGTGCAGTACGCCATCGATTTCGGCCTCGACGATCGCCGCGCCCGGCATCGATGACAGAAGTATGCGGCGCAGTGCATTGCCCAGCGTGTGACCGTAGCCGCGCTCGAACGGTTCGATCGTCACCTTGGCGTGCAATTCGCTGACCGGCGCAACCTTGACGACACGCGGTTTCAGAAACTCATTAACAGATTCCTGCATGGGAATAATCCCTCCTGGCTATTTCGAGTACAACTCGACGACAAGGTTTTCGTTGATGTCAGGCAGTATGTCCTGACGATCCGGCAACGATTTCAAAACACCGGCCATCTTCTTCGCATCCACATCGACCCACTCCGGCAAGCCGACCTGGCTGGCAATCTGGAGTGCGCTCTGGATGCGCAGTTGTTTTCTTGCTTTCTCACGGACACCGACCGAATCGCCGGCGCTCACCTGTGCTGACGGAATGTTGACGATCTTGCCATTTACCTCGATGCCCTTGTGGCTCACGAGCTGGCGTGCTTCGGCGCGCGTCGAGGCGAAGCCCATGCGATACACAACATTGTCCAGGCGACCTTCCAGCAGTCTCAGCAGGTTCTCGCCTGTCGAGCCCTTTAGCCGGGAGGCCTTCTTGTAATAGTTGCGAAACTGCCGCTCCAGAAGACCGTACATGCGGCGAAGTTTCTGCTTTTCACGAAGCTGCGTGCCGTAGTCGGACAGCCGTGGACGGCGCTGTGCAGCCCCGCCCGGCGGAACTTCCAGCTTGCACTTCGATTCGAGCGGCCGTACGCCACTCTTCAAAAACAGGTCCGTGCCTTCGCGGCGGGACAGTTTGCATTTTGGTCCGAGGTATCTTGCCATTGCTTAATCTCTATACACGGCGTTTTTTGGGCGGACGGCACCCGTTGTGCGGGATAGGCGTCACGTCTTCGATATGCTGAATGCGAAAACCCAGCGCGTTGAGTGCGCGAACGGCCGATTCGCGGCCAGGACCTGGCCCGCGAACACGCACGTCCACGTTTTTCACACCGAACTCCAGCGCGGCACGGCCCGCTTTCTCCGATGCGACCTGCGCAGCGAACGGCGTGGACTTTCGCGATCCGCGAAAACCACAGCCACCGGCGGTCGCCCAGGAAATGGCGTTGCCCTGCCTGTCGGTGATCGTGATGATCGTGTTATTGAAGGAAGCATTGATGTGCGCAACCGCGTCAACAACGTGCTTTTTGACCTTCTTTTTCTTTACGACTTCAACCATATTTAGCTTCTAAGTAGTCTGTTAAATTTAAGTTCTGCAGGCGCGGCTAATGGCCGCGATTCCGCATTAGCGCTTGATCGGACGCCGCGGGCCCTTGCGGGTACGCGCATTGGTGCGGGTACGTTGCCCGCGCAACGGCAGGCCACGCCGGTGACGTATGCCGCGGTAGCAGCCAAGATCCATCAATCGCTTGATGTTCATCGACGTTTCCCGGCGCAGATCGCCCTCGACGACGAAGCGTGCGACGGCCGCGCGGATGTTTGCCACTTCCGGCTCGGCGAGGTCCTTCACCTGCGTGTGCGGAGCAACGCCTGCGGCGCTGCAGATCTGCTTCGCCCGGCTGCGTCCGATACCGTAGATCGACGTCAGTGCAATCACGACGTGCTTGTTCAACGGAATGTTTATGCCTGCTATACGTGCCACTTGATTTACCTTTCTCGTGTTAGCCCTGACGCTGCTTGTGCCGCGCGTCAGTGCAGATCACGCGCACAACCCTGTTGCGGCGAATGACCTTGCATTTTCTGCACATTTTCCTGACCGATGCCCTGACTTTCATGAGCGTTCTCCAAATATCGCCGACTGACTCAGCGTACCGAGCCGCTGCGCCCGTAGTTGCGCAGGTTGGCCTTTTGCATCATGCCTTCGTACTGATGACTCATGGCATGCGCCTGCATCTGAGACATGAAGTCCATGGTTACGACAACCAGAATGAGCAGCGACGTTCCACCGAAGTTGAACGGCACGCTCGGATAAAACATGCGGAAGATCTCCGGCAGCAGGCACACGCCCGCGATATACATGGCGCCCCACAGAGTCAGCCGTGTCAGTACCCTGTCGATATACTCCGCCGTGTGCGCACCCGGCCGTATGCCCGGGACGAAAGCGCCGGAGCGCTTCAGGTTGTCCGCGGTCTCGGTAGAGTTGAACATGAGCGCGGTATAGAAGAAGCAGAAGAAAATGATCATCGCGGCGTACAGGATCACGTAAATCGGTTGGCCGGGGCCGAGGTTTGCGCCGATCGTCTGCAAAGCGCGATGAAACGCATTCGGGTCCGGCGACTGGCCGAAGAACTGCGCGACCGTCGCTGGGAACATCAGGATGCTCGACGCAAAGATCGGCGGAATGACGCCCGACATGTTGATCTTGAACGGCAGGTGCGTGCTCTGCGCCGCATACATTTTCCGGCCCTGCTGGCGCCGCGCATAGTTCACGGTGATGCGCCGCTGCGCACGTTCCATGTAGACGACGAAGGTCGTAGCGGCAATGCCGCCAACCAGCAGGAAGATAGCCGTGGCGGGAGACATTTCGCCGTTGCGCACGAGTTCCGCCGTGCCCGCTACCGCGGCCGGCAAGCCGGCAACGATTCCGGCCAGGATGATCATGGAAATGCCATTGCCGATGCCGCGCTCGGTGATCTGTTCGCCGAGCCACATCAGGAACATGGTGCCGGTTACCAGCGTGATGCAGGCAGTGACCAGGAACCCGGTACCCGGGTTGACCACGACGCCCGGCTGGCTCTGCAGCCAGGTCGCAGCCGCAACGGATTGCACCATCGACAGCGCCACCGTTCCGTAACGGGTGTACTGGATGATCTTGCGCCGGCCGGACTCGCCTTCTTTCCGCAACTGCTGCAGGGTCGGAAGGATGTGGCTCGCCATCTGCACGATGATCGACGAGGATATGTACGGCATGATGCCGAGCGCAAAGATACCGAACCGCGACAGCGCGCCGCCCGAGAACAGGTTGAACAGCGCCAGCATGTTTCCGGCCTGCTGGTCGAAGAAACTCGCGAGCGCAGCTGGATCCACGCCCGGCACGGGAATAAAAGTACCGGCACGGAACACGATCAGCGCGCCAATAAGAAACAGGAACCGGGCGCGGAGCTCGCCCAGTTTGCCCGCCGCTTTCGCAACGTCTGCCGGATTGTTGGTTGGCTTCTTGGCCACTTTATTTACCGAGTGTTGTCCAGGTTTGGTTCAGGTTCAGTCTTCGATGCTGCCGCCCGCCGCTTCGATCGCCGCGCGCGCACCCTTGGTTACTTTCAGGCCCTTGATCGTCACGGCTTTGTCGAGCTTGCCGGACAGGATGACCTTGACCTTGGTAACCGTCGCCGGCACCAGGCTCGCCTTTTTCAGGCACTCCATGTCGATCACGGCATCCTTCGGTATCGCGAGCTCGTGCAGGCGCAGTTCGGCCGTTGCCCCTGCCATCTGCGAGACGAAGCCCCACTTCGGCAAGCGGCGCTGCAACGGCATCTGGCCGCCTTCGAAACCGACCTTGTGGTAGCCGCCCGCACGCGCGCGCTGGCCCTTCACGCCGCGGCCGCAGGTCTTGCCCTGGCCCGCAGAATGGCCGCGCCCCAGGCGCTTGGCATTTTTCTTCGAGCCGCCTGCCGGCGACAGTGAATTCAGACGCATCTCAGACTTCCTCTACCGAAAG
>JAKEGN010000121.1 GCA_022615525.1 Woeseiaceae bacterium | reverse complement strand
ATCGCGAAATGGTTGCTGGTCATGGTGAACAGCACCGGCAGGGTGAAATAGGTGTTGTGCACCGAGCGCTGCTTGGCGCGGACGCCGGGTGCCGGGTCCGGGCTTTCGCCGCGCGCCGCCGCGGCCACCATTTGCCGCTGGCCGGGAATGATGATGAAGAACACGTTCGCCACCATGATCGTCCCGAGCACGGTGCCGAAATGTATGTACGCGCCGCGCCCGCTGAACAGCTCGCACAGCCCGAACGCCAGCAAACCGCAGAGCAGGAACAGGATGGCCGCCAGCGCGCCTTCGTGCCGGCCGAGCGGTGAACGGCACAGCAGGTCGTAGACGAACCAGCTGCCGGCAATGACGAGCGCGGCGATGCCGACTGCAACGGGCGTGCTCAGGTCTGCGACGGAACGGTCGATGAGATAGATGTCGGCGCCGTACCAGTAGATCAGCACCAGCAGGAACATGCCCGAGATCCAGGTCCAGTAAGCCTCCCACTTGAACCAGTGCAGCGTGGGCGGCAGCTCGGCGGGCGCGACACGGTACTTCTGTGCGTGATAGAAGCCGCCGCCGTGCACCGACCAGAGCTCGCCGCCGACGCCTTTCGCGGAGTCGGCCGCGGATGCCGGCGCCTCGAGATGATCGTCGAGCCAGATGAAATAGAAGGACGAACCGATCCAGGCTATGCCCGTGATCAAGTGGATCCAGCGGCCCAGCAGGTTCAACCAGTCTAGAAAATACGCTTCCATCTCATTCTTGTAGTTGTTCCGGCGTTACGCCGCTGCATCGCTCCGCATCACTTGCCGCCGCGGTCGGAAACGACAGTCAGCGGCGGCTGACGCCGATCATAACCCTGCGCCTGCAAGTGAGCGTCCCTGGTTGTGAGCAACTCGGCCGCCAGGGCAATAGCGATTTCTGCCGGCTTCTTACCGCGGATACCGCCGATGCCGATAGGGCAGGTCAGCCTTTCCAGCGCCGTTGGCGGCAGGCCGGCATCGCGCATGAGTTTTTCGAAGCGGCGCCGCTTGGACAGCGAGCCGATCAGCCCGCAATAGGCGAAGTCGTCGCGCTGCAGAACCTGCAGGCAAATCGCGTAATCCAGTGAGTGGCTGTGCGTCATTACGAGGTAGTACGAACCTGGCGGCATGGCCGTGACTTCGAGCACGGGATCGGTGCATTCGACGCGGCTCACACAGGCCGGCAGTCTGTCCGGAAAAATGTTGCGTCGGCTGTCTATCCACCGGATGCGGCAATCGATGGCGGACAGGGCAGCCACGCTGGCCGAACCTACGTGGCCGGCGCCAAAAATCGCGATGCTCATGCCGGCCTCGCTCACCGGTTCGAACAGCACCGGCTGGCCGGACAGCTCCACGCTGCAGGCGCCGCAATGTGGGTCGCGCAGCAGGTCCCGGGCGAAAATCAGGATCTCCGGCGGTACCGCGGACCCGCTTGCGCTGGCAACACCATTCACCGATACCAGGTAGCGTTCGTCCACCGAGGTGATCAGGACGACGGGTTCGCGTGCGCCATACAGGCGCAACAGTTCGTCGAACCAGCGGCACTCGCCGGCAATCTTCTCGAACAGGACCTCGACCACGCCGCCACAGCATTGCCCGAGGTTGGCGCCGAGCGGAAAACGCCTGCGGAAACGGACCGGTGCCACTACTTCCCGCACGGTTCCTCGCTCGAATCCCTGCGCGTTCTCCCGCAACAATTCCGCCGCAATGCCTGCGCACTGGTACTCCAGCTGGCCGCCGCCGATCGATCCGCTGCAAGCCTGCTGCGTCACGATCATCTTTGCGCCGACTTCCCGGGGCGCCGACCCGCGAACGCCTGCCACGGTCACGAGCACCAGCGGTGAGCGCTCCGCGAGCAAGGCACGCGTCTGCTCTATCCAGCCGTTCACGCAGAACTCCCGTCGCCACGCTGCAGCGCAATTGCCTCGAGCACCGCTTCGGGCGTGGCCGGCGCTTCAAGTTTCGGCACCCGCCCGTAATCGTCGACGCTGTGGACGGCATCGCGCAAAGCGTGGAAAACGGACAGCGCGAGCATCAGCGGCGGTTCGCCGACGGCTTTCGAGCGATAGATCGTGTCTTCGCGATTGGCAACAGACTCGAGCATGGTCACGTGAAATTCCGGCGGCACGTCCGAGGAGGTCGGGATCTTGTAGGTGGACGGCGCGTGCGTGCGAAGTCGTCCCTTGTCGTCCCACCACAGTTCCTCGCTGGTCAACCAGCCCGCGCCCTGCACGAAGCCGCCCTCGATCTGCCCGCGGTCGATGGCCGGATTCAGCGATTGGCCGCAGTCGTGAAGGATATCCGCGCGCAGCAGACGGTGCTCGCCGGTCAGCGTGTCGACAATGACCTCCGAGACAGCGGCGCCGTAGGCGAAGTAGAAAAACGGGCGGCCACTGAAGGTCGAGCGGTCATAATTGATTTTCGGCGTGCGGTAGAAACCGGTCGCCGACAGGGACGTCCGCGCAAACCAGGCGAGCCTCGCGAGCTCCGCAAACGGGATGCGCTTTGGTCCGATCCGCACTTCGTTGTTGGCGAACTCGATATCGCTCTCCGCCACCGAGAAATACTCCGCGGCAAAACGCGTCATGCGACGCTTGATCTTGCGGGCGGCTGCCTGCGCCGCCTTGCCGTTCAGGTCGGAGCCGCTGGATGCCGCGGTCGCCGACGCATTCGGCACCTTGCTGGTATCGGAGGCCATGAGCTTGATGCGACCGATATCGATCTGCAGTTCCTCGGCAACCACCTGGGCCACCTTGATGAACAGCCCCTGCCCCATCTCGGTGCCGCCGTGATTCAACTGCACCGTGCCGTCCGTGTAGACATGCAGCAGGGCACCGGCCTGGTTCAGGTGTGTCGCGGTGAACGAGATGCCGAACTTCACGGGCGTCAGCGCAATGCCGCGCTTCAGGACGGGGCTGCCGGCATTGAACTCGCGTATGGCCGTGACGCGCTTTCGATAGCCGGAGCTGTGCTCTAGGCGCTCGACGATCTCGTGGATGAGATTGTCCTCCACTTTCTGCAGGTATTGCGTCGTGTCGCGTTCGCCGATGCCGTAGAAATTGCGTTTGCGGACGTCGAGCGGATCCATCCCGAGATGCCGCGCAATGTCGTCGACGACGCACTCGATTCCGAACATGCCCTGCGGTCCGCCGAAACCGCGAAAAGCGGTGTTCGATACCGTGTGCGTTTTGCAGCGGTGCGACACGATGGTCACGTCACCGAGAAAATAGGCGTTGTCGCAGTGAAACATCGTGCGGTCGTTGATCGCACCCGACATGTCCACCGACATGCCGCAGCGAGATGCAAAAGTGAATTCGATGCCGTCGATCCTGCCGCTGTCGTCGAATCCCGCCTCGTAGTCGATGACGAAATCGTGTCGCTTGCCGGTCATCAGCATGTCGTCGTCCCGGTCGAGCCGGAGCTTGCACGGCCTGCCGGTTTTCTGCGCCATGAGTGCCGCGATGCAGGCGATCAGTGCCGGCTGGCTCTCCTTGCCGCCAAAAGCGCCGCCCATGCGCCGGCATTCGACCACCACGTCCTTGGATTGCCTGCCGATGGCGTGCGCAACGAGGTGCTGCACCTCGCCCGGATGTTGCGTCGAGCTGTAGACGAACAGGTCGCCCGCTTCGCGCGGCAGGGCCATGGCGATCTGCCCTTCGAGGTAAAACTGGTCCTGGCCGCCGAGCCGCACCCTGCCTTTGAGCCAGTGCGGCGCGGCCTCGATATGCTCGCGGCTGTTGCCGCGGCGGATGGTTTCGGTCGGCAGGACGAACGACTCTTTGACCACCGCCTGCGCGGGATCGAGTATGGCATCCAGTTCCTCGTACTCGATACGGCCGAGGCGTGCCGCCTTGCGCGCCGCTGTCACCGACGTTGCGGCAACGGCGAACACGGCCTGGCCGGCATATTGCACCAGGCCCGGCGCGAGGATGGGATCGTCCTTGACCACCGGCCCGCAGTTGTTCTCCCCGGGTATGTCCTCGGCAGTCATGACGGCGACGACACCCGGCGCTGCGCGCACTGCCGTGAGGTCGAGCTGCCGGATCCTGGCATGCGCTGTCTCACTCATGCCTACCGCAATATGCAGCAGGCCCTGCGGCTCGGGGATATCGTCGGTATAGATTGCCGCACCACTGACGTGCAATTCGGCGCTGTCGTGGGGAATGGCAGCTCCGACGGCGCGAACACGACCGGCGTACGGGGTTCCAGCCTTAACGTCCATAGCCGTAAACTCCCTGCCACTCGCCCTCGCCGGCCGCGTAAAAGCGCAGCAGCAGGTTCGCGCACACCTCGCGGCGGTAGCCGGCGGATGCACGCATGTCCGAGATCGGTGCGAAGTCCTCATCGAGCGCTTTTGCGGCAAGCCTCACGCTGCTGTCGTTCCAGCGTTCGCCGCGCAATGCTGCCTCGCAGTGCACGGCGCGTTTCGGCACGGCCGCCATGCCGCCGTACGCAATGCGTATGTCCCTCACCCTGTCGCCGTCGAGCAGCAGCCAGTACGCCGCGCAAACCGCCGATATGTCCTGGTCGAAACGCTTCGATACCTTGTAGCTTGCGACACGCGCCGCAGGCACGGGCAACGGCAGCAGGATCTTTTCCAGGAACTCTCCAGCACGCAAAGCCGTTTCCTGGTACGCCGCATAGAATTCGGCGAGCGGCAGTCGGCGCGTCTTTGCACCGGAGCGCAGCACCAATGTCGCATCGAGCGCCATCAGCGCCGGCATGGAGTCACCGATCGGCGAGCCGTTGGCGATGTTGCCGCCGAGAGTGCCGGCGTTGCGGATCGGCGGCGAAGCAAAGCGCCGGAACAGTTCCGTAAGCGACGGAAAGTGCTGCACGATGACTTGCATCGCATCGCTCAAGGTCACCGCCGCGCCGATCTCGATGTGGCTCGCCGTCACCGTGATGGCCTTCAGCTCGGCAATGTTGCCGAGGTAGATGATGTCGGGGAGTTCACGGAGCTGCTTGGT
>JAKEGN010000120.1 GCA_022615525.1 Woeseiaceae bacterium | reverse complement strand
AGTTCGCCGGCAAATACAACGCTCGGGAAAGTTTGCGTTTCGGCCGTCTGCAATCCGTAGTCGGCAGCCGCTGCACGCCACTCGACAGGCAAGGGATCCGGCGAGCGCAATCGCAGGTCAGCCGCCAGAACCTCGTTGGCCTGCCGCGCGACGGCCCGGCCGATCCGGTCGGTCAGGAATCCGACTGCCGTGAGCGCGGCAACGGCGAGCGCTACCGCCGACAGGAGCACGATGACCTCGCCGGAGCGCAACTCGCGGCCGAAGCTGCGCAGTGCGAAGCTCAGCGCTTTCATGCCGCGGCTTTCCGGTCGCCGGCCAGCCGCCCGGCGTCGAGGCTGATCTCCCGGTCGCAGCGCCCGGCGAGCGCCTTGTCATGCGTCACCAGCAGCAGGGTCGTCGACGAACTCCGGTTGAGCTCGAACATCAGGTTCATGATGTGATCGCCGGTGCGGCTGTCGAGATTGCCGGTCGGTTCGTCGGCGAACAACACCGCGGGACCGGTAGCAAAGGCCCGCGCGATAGCGACGCGTTGCATTTCGCCGCCGGACAATTGCGAGGGATAGTGCCTGACGCGCTCACCGAGGCCGACTTTCTGCAGGATGTCGAGCGCGGTTTTCCGCGGCGTTGCATTGCCGCCGAGTTCCAGCGGCAACATCACGTTCTCGAGCGCATTCAGGGACGGCACGAGATGAAAGGACTGAAACACGAAACCGACGTTCGCTGCGCGCAGCGCAGCCCGCCCGTCTTCGTCGAGCGCGGTGAGATCCGTGCCATTCAACAGAATACGTCCGGAAGTCGGAAGGTCCAGCCCGGCAAGCAGCGCAAGCAACGTCGATTTGCCGGCCCCGGATGCGCCGACGATGGCCACGGACTCGCCCTTGCCAATGCTGAAACTCACATCCGACAGGATGGTCAGAGTGCCTTCGGGGCTGCTAACCTGCTTGGTGACATTTTCCGCGGTCAATACCGCGTCCTCAGGGACTGACGGGCTGGACATGCGTAAGCTGATTACCTTGTTACTGTTATCGGGCGCTATTGCGGCTGGCGGCGCGAGCCCGCCGACTGTCATGGTGTTCGGCGACAGTCTCAGCGCTGGCTACGGCGTGGATGTCGACCAGTCCTGGGCGAGTTTGTTGCAAGCCCGGCTGGAAGACGAAGGTTACGAACATCGGGTGATCAACGCCAGTATAACCGGCGAGACCACCGAGGGCGGTGTCAGCCGCATCGCCTCGGCCCTCGAGAATTTCACTCCGGAACTGGTCATCCTGGAGCTCGGCGGAAACGATGGCCTGCGCGGCTTCCCCACCGACCGGATGCAGGAGAACCTGTCCCGGATCATAGAGGCCAGCCGGGCGAGCGGCGCATCTGTCGTGCTGCTTGGAATTCGCATCCCGACCAATTACGGGCAACGCTATACTCAGGCCTTCGAGAACGTTTACCGCGAACTGGCGGCGCAGCACGGCATACCCTGGATCGAGTTCTTCATGGAGGGCATCGCACTGAACCCGGAACTGATGCAGGACGACGGCATACATCCCAACGCGGAGGCGCAGCCGCTGTTGCTGGACAATGCCTGGCCGATAGTCGATAAGGCACTCGCGGAGCGCAACAAGAACAAATAGCGGCAGCTGTCACGCATGGCTCCGGGGGGATCGTTGGCGGTGGAAAAAATCTGGCTGAAATCGTATCCGAAGGGCGTCCCCGCGGAGCTACCGGTGCCGGCGTACAAATCCGTGCGCGACATGATCGATTTCTCCCTGCGCGAGTTCGCCGGCCGACCCTCTTACACGAACATGGGCACGACCCTGACGTTCGCGGATCTCGACCGACTGTCGATGCAGTTCGCCGGCTACCTGCGAAAGGAACTGCGGCTGCTCAAGGGCGAGCGTGTCGCGATCATGCTGCCGAACGTCCTGCAGTACCCGGTCGCGCTGTGCGGAACATTTCGCGCCGGGCTGGTCGTGGTCAACGTCAATCCGCTGTATACGGCACGCGAACTGAAGCACCAGCTGGTCGATTCGGGTGCGAAGTGCATAGTCATACTCGAAAACTTCGCGCACATACTCGAGAGCGTTGTTGCCGATACGCAAATCAGGCAGGTAGTAACGACGGGCGTGGGCGACCTGCTGAAGTGGCCCAAGGGCCCCCTGGTCAACTTCGCGCTGCGCCACGTGAAAAAGGCGGTGCCGAAGTTCCGGCTGCCGGGCAGCATCACATTGCGTGCCGCGCTGAAGGCCGGCAGCCGCCATGCATTGGATGAGGTCGAGCTGGGATACGCCGACATCGCGTTCCTGCAGTACACCGGTGGCACCACGGGCCTGTCGAAAGGCGCGATGCTCAGCCATCGCAACATGGTCTACAACGTGCACCAGGGAAAGGCCTGGCAGGGAGGTGCATTCGGCGACCTCGACCAGATCGTTGCCATTACGGCGCTGCCCCTCTATCACATCTTCTCGCTGCAGAGTAATTGCCTGTCGATCATGTTGCAGGGTGGCCGGAACATCCTGATTACCAATCCCCGCGACATGCCTGGATTCGTCAAGGAGCTTGCAAAGCACCGCTTCAACTACTTCACCGGCGTCAACACGCTGTTTGCGGGCCTGCTCAATACGCCCGGATTCGCGGATCTCGATTTCAGTTCCCTGCGCCTGACGATCGGCGGTGGAATGGCGGTACAGGACGCCGTATCGAAACGCTGGAAGCAGGTGACCGGGCGCCACATCATCCAGGGATATGGCCTCACCGAGACTTCACCGTCCGCCATCGTCGTGCCGATCGACAGCGAGGAGTTCGACGGCTCTACCGGCCTGCCGATTTCCTCGACCGAGGTACGCATCTGCGATGACGACGGCAAGGACGTCGCGCGCGGTGCGGTCGGCGAGATCTGCATCCGCGGGCCGCAGGTCATGGAGGGTTACTGGCAGAAGCCGGAAGAGACGGCACAGGTGATGTTGCCCGGTGGCTGGTTTCGCACCGGCGATATCGGGCGCATGGACGAGCGTGGTTACGT
>JAKEGN010000119.1 GCA_022615525.1 Woeseiaceae bacterium | reverse complement strand
GGTTCGTCCTGTCTGTGCAAGCGGATAGAAACATGCCGGCACCGGCCGTTGCTACCGACAGCCTGAGAAATTCTCGCTTGCTGATGGCCATAAAAAAAGATCCCCCGGTTTGAGGCTGTGTCAAAACTCGGAATCCGTCATTGCGAGGAGGCGTAGCCGACGAAGCAATCTCACGAAATCAGTGATTTGGAGATTGCTTCGCTTCGCTCGCAATGACGAGTCGTCGGTTTTGACACAGCCTCGTTTCTGGGGATCGTAACGGTAACTTCCCGTGAGGGCAAAGTGCCGGTCTAGGCAATCCGCCTCAAGCGAAGTGCGAATGCCAATAGTGAAAGCAATGACCAGAATCCGGTTGCGCCGCCACCGGAATGGCCGTGACTGATCGTCACCTGCGGTTCGTCGCGGTCGTAGTCTTCGAGCGGCAGGTACGCGAGCTCGGAACTGTCTTCCGGCCCGAGGCTCGCGAGGAAGGTCCCATCCCAGGCGTCGAACAGTTCGACCAGCAGGTCGTAACTGCCCCTCGGGTAACCCGACATTAGTTCCGTGACCAGTACATAAGCATCATCGCTGCTCGCCCCGAACAGCGTGAAATCCTCGGTCGCCGCATACTCGTTCCACGGGCCACCTTCCAGGCTCAGGTAAACCACCGCATACACGTCGGCGGCGCTATAGATCGTATCGGCATCGATCAACAGGTCGATGCCGTGGTAGTAGCCGTCCCGGTCGTCGTCCGCAAACAGGATCACGTCCGCTTCATAAATCCAGAAATCGAAAGCCGCACTCCCGGCTTGCGCCATATCGGTTCCGGTCTTCGCGCCGGCGGATGGCTTGACGCGTGGTCCGTTCTGCCTGAGGCCCTCGTAGGTATCGACGGTCTCAGTTCCGCTTTCGCGATTGGCACGGCCTCCTTGCAGGACATGCAATGACACAGAGCTGCGCGGCTCGTCCGCACTGGTCTCGGGCGCCTCCGCGTGAGCGCCCGGCGAAATGGTGATTGCGAGCAGCACGGCAAGAGACGCCAGGACACACAGCCAGTCGACTTTCTTGTTTACGTTACAGGTGGACATCTCGATTACCTCTCACGCACAATCCATTTGCTCGTCACCATTTAAGAACAGCGCCAATGAATCGGAGCTGAACTTTTTCCGCGAAACCTGAACCGAAACTGAACGGGGTTGCCGGCAGGCAGGTTCTGCCGCGACCCCGGAGCAGGCCTTTATCAATGAAAATCACGCCGCCACACGATTCGATGGGAGCTGCCGTTGCATTGCTGCTGTTCGGCGTGGCCTGCGGCCTTGCGCTCGACCTGTTCGCCAAGGCGCTGCTTGCCGACTACTCGCTGGAACAGTTCGTGCTCCTGCGCAGCATCGTCGGGCTGCTGTTCTTTTTCGTCATCGCCCGCTGGTACGGTGGATTCTCCAGCCTGCGCTCGTCGCGCTGGCACTGGCATGTCCTGCGCACCGTACTCGCGACCGGTTCGATGTTCGGCTTCTTCTACGGGCTGGTGTACATGCCGCTGGTCAACGCGCTGACGCTGGCTTTTACGGCCCCGCTGATCGTCACGGCTTTGTCGGTACCGTTCCTCGGCGAACACGTGGGCTGGCGGCGCTGGCTGGCCGTGGTCATCGGATTCGCCGGCGTGCTGATCATCCTCCGGCCGGGCACCGGCCAGTTCAATCATGCCGCGATCGCCGTGCTCGGCTCGGCCGTGTGTTATGCGGGGCTGGCCATCACCGCGAGAAAACTTGCTGGGACGGAGAGCAGCTTCGCATTATCGGTGTACGTGCTGGCCGGTCCGCTCATTGCGTCGATGTTCACAATCGCCGGCGACTACACGCCGCCGGATGCGACCGGGTGGCTGTTGTTCACCCTGGCGGGACTGAGTTCGGCGGGTGCCTGGATCGGCATCGTCGGCGGTTACCGCAGGGCGCCGCCGGCCATGCTTGCGCCGCTGGAATACACCGCGTTGATCGGCGCAGCCGCAGCCGGCTACTGGATCTGGGGCGAAGTGCCGGATCGCTGGGTCGTCATCGGCGCACTGACCATCATCGGCAGCGGCCTGTTCATCGTTTACCGCGAAGTGGGCCAAGCGCTGACCGCGCGCTACCTGCGTGTGTTCACCGTCATCGCAGACGCCATCGTCGCCAGGCGGCAGGGCCGCGAGACCGATTAGCCGATCGGCAGCGACCGGGCCAGCAATTCGATCCTTGCCGCCATGTCGTTCAACACCGACGCTGCAAGCTCGATCTGCGGATCGACTTCCGCATAGTTCCGCTGCTCTATCGCTTCGCGCACGCCGGGCAGGGTCTTGACCCCGTAGCCGGTGTAAAAGCCCGGCGCATAGACGTGATGCCTGTACCACTCGCGGCCCTTCAGGCCTTCGCTGCGCGTCAGGATCCTTTCGCTGGTGAACAGCAGCCGGTTGACCTCGTCGTTGACGACGTCCTTGTCAACTGCCGCATCCGCGTACAGGGCGGCGGCTGCGTTAAGGCGATCGAGGCTGTTCTGCAAGGCAGCGAAATTGAAATGCGGTACCGGCTCGTGGCGTTTCGGCGGCCCGAGCGTGTAGGTCGGATCGAGTGCCGCGGCGAATATGCCCTGGTCGATCTTTTCATTGTTGTCCGCCGTTTCCTTGCGCATCTTGTCGGCGAGTTCCGTCAGCTCTCCGATGTACAGCGCAACGTTGTCGGCAAACGCCGAAAACTCGAACGGCAATCGTTGTGCATTGGCCAAGCGCAGGCTGGCGCGGCCCGCGACCTGGGCAAGGGCCACGCCGTACACCAGGCCTGGATCGACCCAGGTCGTATAGTGCTCGTAAGTGTCGTAGAGCGTGTGGTAACTGCCATCGTCACCTTCGCCGCCGAAACTGATATTGGCCGAGGCGATGCCGAGATGCTGCAGGAACGGCGTGTAATCCGAGCCGGATCCCATCGGGTAGAGACGCAGGTCGCTGCGCGTCCTGGCTTCCTCCTTCCCCTTGTCGTCC
>JAKEGN010000118.1 GCA_022615525.1 Woeseiaceae bacterium | reverse complement strand
TCACCGGCGCACCGGGGAAATGGCCGGGAAAGAACGGCTCGTTGATGGTGACGTTCTTGACTGCGGTGATGGTCTTGCCAAGTTCGAGTTCGGTAACCCGGTCGATCAGCAGGAAAGGGTAGCGGTGCGGCAGGTACTGCATGACCTGCTCGATGTCCATGATCATGGTTTGTTTTCCAGTTCGTTGAGTCTTTTTTCGAGCTGCTTGATGCGATTCACCAGCTTGTCGAGGTTGCGCATGTGGACAGCGTTCTTCTGCCAGACCTCATGTTCGGTAAATGGCGGCGCCGAGGTGTAGGTGCCCGCCTTGGGCAGCGACTTGGTGATCAGCGTGTTGGTCGAAATGCGGGTGCCGTCGGCAATCTCGATGTGGCCGAATATCATAGCCGCACCGCCGATCATGCAGTGCCGGCCGATCTTCGCGCTACCTGCGACCCCGGTGCAGGCGGCAATCGCGGTATGCGCGCCGATCGTCACGTTGTGCGCGACCTGTACCAGATTGTCGAGCTTGACGCCCGCCTCGATCACCGTGTCTTCCAGCGCACCGCGGTCGATGGTGGTGCAGGCGCCGACCTCAACATCGTCGCCGATCAGCACGCGGCCGATCTGCGGGATTTTTTCCCAGCGATCCTCGTTGGGCGCGAAGCCGAAGCCGTCGGAACCAATGACGCAACCCGAATGCAGGATGGCGCGATCGCCCACTTCGCAGCGGTGATACACGGTGACATTGGCGTGCAGCAGGCAGTCGGCGCCGATGCGGGCCTGCTCGCCCACGACGCAGTTCGCGCCGATGACCGTGCCGGAACCGATTACCGCGCCGCTTCCGATCACGGCACCGGCGGCAATGCTGGCATCGGCGGCGATCTGCGCATCCGCTGCGACCGTTGCCGCAGGATGGACGCCCGCAGCGGGACGCGGCGGCGGGTTCAGCAGCGCCGAGACGCGCGCGAAATACAGATAGGGATTGGCGGTGAGAATGCGCGGCAGGTCGGTGGCATCGCGCGCGTCGGCAGGCAGAATGACCGCACCCGCGCGGGTGCCGGCAAGCTGGGGCAGATATTTGCTTTGCGAGACGAAGCCGATTTCATCCGGCGTGGCGCGATCCAGCGGCGCTACCTGGCTCACCGCCCGCCCGCCATCGCCCACGAGTTCCCCGCCGAAGCGGGCGACCAGCGCAGCCAGGGTTACAGCCATGGGATCGACTGTTTTCCGGAAACGGTTTTATTTGCCGCCGAGCGCCTTCATCACCCGGTCGGTAATGTCGCTCTTGGGGTCGACGAAGACGGCCTGTTCGACGATCAGGTCGAATTTTTCGGCGCGTGCAATCTCCTGGATCGCCTTGCGAGCCCGCTCCTGTATCTGTCCCAGCTCCTCGTTGCGGCGCAGGTTGAGGTCTTCGCGGAACTCGCGCCCCTGACGCTGCAGTTCGCGGTTGAGGTTGCCCAGGTCGCGCTCCTTGGTCTTGCGTTCGCTGTCGGACATGGTCACGCCGTCCTTGTCGAGCTGCCCCTGCAAGTCACGCGCCTGCTTGGCGAGCTTCTGCAGTTCCTGGTCGCGTGCGGCAAATTCGCGCTCGAGTTTCTTCTGCGCGGCAACGGACAGCGGCGCTTCACGCAGCAGTTTCTCGGTGTTGACGAAACCGACCTTGGTTTCGGCCAGGACAGGTGCCGCCGCACATGCGGATGCCAGAATCAGGGAGACTGCAAGCTGCTTGAATTTCATCATCAAATACTCCGGTAAGGACTGAGCCTCAGAACACATTGCCCATGGTGAATTGGAAGATTTCGGTCTCGTCGCCATCCTTCTCGACCAGCGGTTGAGCCAGGCTGAATTTGAGCGGCCCCATCGGCGAGACCCACAGCACCGCCACACCGGCCGAATAACGCAGGTCGTCGAATGCGAAATTCTCGAACATGCCATTGTACGGGTTCAGGGGATTGCCATCGGAGGGGCCCCAGACGGCACCCGCGTCGATGAAGGCCGACATGCGCAACGACTGGTCATCCTTGAGTCCCGGCAACGGGAAGATAACCTCCGCGTTGCCGACCAGCCGCGTGTCGCCACCGAGCGCGTCGCCATAGAGGTCTTTGGGCCCCAGGGTTCCGGCCTGGAAGCCACGCACCGAAGTGGTGCCGCCCGCGTAGAAGTTCTTGAAGAACGGCAGCGGCTTGTCGTTCAGGCCATCGCCTATCCCGGCCTCGGCGTTCAGCATCAGCGTAAAGTCTCTGCCCAGTGCGAAGAACTGCTGATGCTGGAGCGACAGCTTGTAGTACTGAAGGCTGCCTGCAGGCGTGCCGATTTCCGCCGCCACGCGCTGGAAGACACCCGAGGTCGGAAACAGGAAGCTGTTGCGGCTATCACGCGCCCACGAAACATCCAGACGCAGGGTATCGTTGTCCTCGCCAAATTCCTCGACAAACCGCTCCTGTATGCTTTGATTGAGGGGGTCGTCGTCGCTGAAAATCGTAAGCGAAGTGTCCTCATAGGTCAGGCCAAACGCGATGGTATCGCGCTCGTTGATCGGCAAGCCCAGTCGCGCACCCACCCCCTTGGTGGATGTTTCGTATGCGGAGACGTTGTCAAGTTCGCCCGCATCGACGTCGCGCCGGTACAGATCATAACCAAGGCTGATGCCGTCGATGGTGAAGTAAGGGTTGGTGAACGACAGCGAATACACGGTGTTGACGCTGCCCGAGTTGAGCTGCGCCGACACGCGGTTGCCGGTGCCGAATACGTTGGCCTGCGACACCGAACCTGACAGCACCAGGCCCTCCGACGTCGAGTAGCCGGCGCCCAGCATGATGTTGCCGGTCGATTTTTCGGTCACGCTGACGTTCACATCGACCTGGTCCGTGGTGCCCGACACCCCGGGCGTTTCGATATTGACTTCGTTGAAGTAGCCGAGGCGGTTCAGACGGTCGCGCGAGAGATTGATCTTCGCGGCGTCGTAATACGCGCCTTCCATCTGGCGGATCTCACGGCGCACCACTTCATCACGGGTCCTGGTGTTGCCAGCGACGTTGACGCGGTTCACATAGACCCGTCGGCCGGGATCGATGAACAGCGTGAAGGCAACCGTACTTTTTTCCTTGTCGAGTTCGGGT
>JAKEGN010000013.1 GCA_022615525.1 Woeseiaceae bacterium | reverse complement strand
GAAACATATTCCGGGTACGCGCCCACCGTTCGCCCGCAACTATCCGTGGTATGTGCTGGTCGAGTGTGCATCTCCGCAGGGTGTCGACGCGCTGCATGCATTGCTGATGTCATCGATAGAATCAGGTTACGCACAGGATGCTGCGATCTCCGGCAGCGACCGGGAGGCGGCCGAATTCTGGCGATTGCGTCACTCGATCTCGGAGGCGCAGAAGTTTGAGGGCGCCAGTCTGAAGCATGACATTTCGGTGCCGGTCGGTCGCATTGGTGAATTCATCGAAGCGGCCGAAAAGGCCGTGTGTGCAATCAATCCGGACGTGAGAGTCGTGGCTTTCGGCCATGTCGGTGACGGCAATGTTCATTTCAACCTGAGCCAGCCGGCGGGAGCTCCGGCTCAGGAGTTTGCCGACAGCCGGGAACGCCTGAGTGCTGCGGTTTATGCTGTTACTCGGTCATTTGCCGGAAGTATCAGTGCCGAGCATGGAATTGGCCAGGCGAAACGCGAGATGCTGCGGGATTTTCGCAGTGCAACCGAACTTGGCCTGATGCGTGCCGTAAAGCGGGCCCTCGACCCCGGCAATCTCATGAATCCTGGAAAAGTCCTTTGAAATCGGCCTGCAACATGCGCAATGGCTGGTATTTTGACGACCAGTTCCCACTGTTCGGCCACCCTGCCGGATAAAATGCCGAATTGTCCGGTTGGGTCGCAGCAGGCCGGGAGTACAAGCAGGACAACGGGTACATATGGCAATCGGGTCTGAAAATGCAAAACCGCCTTTCGATGCACGCCTCGAGGCCCTGGCGCGGACACTCGACGCACAGATCGACAAGGAATCGGTCATCCGTGAAATCCATACCGCGTTTTCGACCCTGCTTGCCAGGAGCGGAGACGCCGAAGGGGATATCCGGGGTGTCCTGCTTCGCCAGTACTCCGCAGGAAAGTTGCGCAAGGAAACGTATCAGCTGGTCCAGCAAATTCTGAATCGAATGGTCCGCGAGACCGTCGAAACCCTGCCCGGGGACCCTGCGCAAGAGATCCAATCCGCTGACCCGTTCGTCGATACCACCGTAATACCGGGTGACAGCTTTTCGCCGATAACGGCCGAGGACAGCCTGCAGGTCGGCTCCGTGTTGCGCGATCGCTTCCTGCTGCAGGAGAAGATCTCCGGCGGGAGCATGGGGGATGTATACAAAGCCCTGGACCGGCGACTCGCAGAAACCGGCGATGACAATCCTTATGTAGCGATCAAGGTTCTTGCGCCGAAGCTGTCACGCAACGGCTTGGCATTGCGCGCCTTGCAACAGGAAGCCGCCAAGGGTCGGTGCCTTTCACATCCGAATATCGTTCGCTTCATCGATCTTGATCGCGAAGACGACATGTATTTCATCGTGATGGAGTGGCTGGACGGGCGAACGCTGGCCGACATCCTGGACGATGCACGCAACAATGCGATCGACACCGCCACGGCATTTGATATCGTCAGGCAGATCGGCCAGGCGCTCGACTACGCGCACCGTTGCGGCGTCGTGCATGCGGACGTCAAGCCAGGGAATATCATGATCACGACGTCCGGCCAGGCGGTGCTCTTTGATTTCGGCGTCGCGCGCGTTCGGCAGAAGCAGCAGTCCGGCAAGCCGGATTTCGATCCGGGTGTACTCACGCCTGGAACACCGATCTATTCCAGCATGCAGGTCCTGACGGGTGAGGACCCGGTGCCGGCGGATGACGTCTTCTCGCTCGGCTGCCTGCTGTACCGACTGCTGGCTGGTTACCGGGTGTTCGGCCCGCGAAATGCTGCCGAGGCCGCGGCTGCCGGCATGGAACCACTACGACTGCAGGGCATAAGCCAGGCCCAATGGTCTGCGCTGAGAAAATCCCTGTCCTATTCGCGTGTCACGCGGTTCGCTTCGGTGGCGGAGTTCCTGATGGCGCTGGATAGCGCAGGCTTTTCCACAGCGGACACCCAATCCATCCAGGCGCTGGACGATACGGCGTCCCCGCGGCTTGCGAAGCGCATGGCAACAGCGACGTTGATCGTCGCGGTGCTCGCCGGCGCCGGGTGGGCGCTCACGCAGGGCGGCCTGTGGCAACAAATAGCCGACACGCCCGTTGTGCCTGGCGACGAGGCTGGATCGGCGGCAAGCGCGGGCGAGTCACAGGACGCTATCGGACCATCGTCCGACGAAGTGCCATTGCAGGACGACAACGTTGCCGCTGAAATGCCGGTCGTGCCTGCGGAAGCGGATCCGGTTGAAATCGATTCCGCCGAAATTCCTGTTCCGGTCGACACCGAGTCGGCGGCTGCCGCGGCTGCGCCGTCACTGCCGCAGCCGGACTTCTCGTTGCTTTCGCCGCCGGACCTGCTGGTCACGATAGGCCCTTCCGGCACTCCATCGTTTGACGTGGCATTGTCTCTTACAGAGGATACGGCAGCCGCGGTGATCGATTTCGAGCGAACGACAGACATTCCGATTGCCCTGACATTGCGCCTCGAGGAGGTCAGCTACAGTGGCAATCGATCTCCATGGGAGTCCGGTCAGTACACACTGCAGGATGGCGGTATGGTTCGGTTCGAACCTGGCCAGTCGCGCATCCGGACGACCGTTGCCATGGCATCGGACCCGCTGCGTGAGCCTGATCGGGATGTCGTCCTGCAGTTGCGCGACGCCGACTACCCGGACCACGCCTTCGCGAACCTCAGGTTGAACCTGCTGGACGATGATCAGCGGCGATTCGAGTCAGGCCTACTGCCCAAT
>JAKEGN010000117.1 GCA_022615525.1 Woeseiaceae bacterium | reverse complement strand
GCCAGCTCGACCAGCCCGCCGCGCTTGATGTTGCCGGCGAGCTGGAAGGCCAGCGTGCCTTTCGACCGGCCGGGGCCGTACTCCGCGTAACTCGCGGCACCCTCGGCAAGTATGCGTGGTATCGACGCCAGCGTGATCACGTTGTTGACCACGGTCGGCTTGCCGAAAAGACCGGCAATGGCGGGCAGGGGTGGTTTGTAGCGTATCAGCCCCGCCTTGCCTTCGAGGCTCTCGAGCATCGCGGTTTCCTCGCCGCAGACATAAGAGCCGCCGCCGATATGCAGGTCGATGTCGAAACTGAAACCGCTGCCGCGGATGTCCTGGCCGAGCCAGCCCTCATCGCGTGCCAGCATGAGCGCCTGCGAAAAAATCTTTCGTGCGAGCGGATACTCCGATCGAAGGTACACATAGCCCTTGTTCGCACCGACGGCAAAGCCCGCGATCAGCATGCCCTCGATCAGCGTCAGCGGATCGCCTTCCATCAGCATGCGATCGGAGAACGTGCCGCTGTCGCCTTCGTCGGCATTGCAGGCGACGTACTTCTGGCTGCTCTCCGCGCGCGCGACCGTCTGCCACTTGATGCCGGCGGGGAATCCGGCGCCGCCGCGGCCACGCAAACCGGAAGCGGTCACCGTCTCGATCACCCGGGCGGCACCGGCAGCCAGCGCTTTCTCGAAGCCGTCGAATCCACCGTGTGCCCTGTATTCCCCGATTTTCAGCGGGTCGATCAATCCGCAGCGCGCAAAAGTCCAGCGTTGCTGTCGCGCCAGCCAGGAAATTTTTTCCGTCGGTCCAAGGCGCAACGCATGCTTGCCGCCATTGACGAAGTCAGCGGCAAGCAGCGATTCGATGTCGTTCGGTGTTACCGGGCCGTACGCGATCCGGCCCTTGGTGGTTTCGACTTCGACCAGCGGTTCCAGCCAGCACATCCCCCAGGAACCGTTGCGCACCAGCTCTGCCTTGCTGCCGGACTTCGCGAGCAGGGTGCGGAATTTCTCTGCCACCTCATCGGCGCCGAGCGAAATCGCACTGGTTTCGCGCGGGACGAAAACTCTTTTGACCGTCATGCCTGCTTCCTGCCGAGTATGCGATCGAATGCAGCCGGATCGACGCGGCCGTAAACCTTTTCGCCATCCATGACCGCCGGCGAGCAGGCGCAGTTACCGAGGCAATACACGGCCTCGAGCGTCAGCTCGCCATCGCTGCTCGTTTCATTGAGGTTGAGACCGGTTTTCTTTTCTGCGTGCTCCGTCAGCTTGCGGCTGCCCATGGCCTGGCAGGACTCCGCCTGGCAGATTTTGATCACGCGCCTTCCTGCGGGCGTGGTGCGAAAGTCGTGATAGAAGCTGACCACGCCATGCACTTCCGCGCGCGACAGGTTCAATGCCAGCGCGATCTGGCGTATTGCCTCGTCGCTGATACAGGAATAGCGCTCGACGAATGCGTGCAGGATCTGCACCAGCATCTCGGGTTTGGCCCCGTAGCGATTGATGATTTCGGCAGCGATGGTCTTGTCGTATTTGGCTGGCATGTACTTATTGGATCCGTTCCGTGCCGGAATACAGATTGAATTGTCCGTTGCGCAAGAAGCCGATGAGCGTCATGCCGAATTCCCTCGCCGTCTGAACGGCAAGGCTGGACGGCGCGCCGACGGCGGCAAGCAGGGGAATTCCCGCGGCCAGGGTTTTCTGCATGAGTTCGAAGCTCGCGCGGCCGGAGACCAGTAATCCCAGTCCGGAGGCGGGAAGCCTTTTCTCGGTCAATAACCAGCCGACGACCTTGTCCACGGCATTATGCCGGCCGACGTCCTCCCTGAGCGCCACGATTTCAGCTCGTGAATCAAAGACCGCGGCAGCATGCAGGCCGCCGGTGCGCGAGAACAGGTATTGCTGTTCGCGGAGCTTGTCCGGCATGGCAACGATCTGGTCACGGCGGAATGTCGTGGTTACGCGCGCGAGCGACGTCGCGCCGGTTACTTTCAGTGCATCGAGTGAAGCCTTGCCGCAGACGCCGCAGCTCGAGGTTGTATAGAAAT
The DNA here is from genome assembly GCA_022615525.1 of Woeseiaceae bacterium. Classification (GTDB taxonomy): domain Bacteria; phylum Pseudomonadota; class Gammaproteobacteria; order Steroidobacterales; family Woeseiaceae; genus JAKEGN01. The sequence goes on along the minus strand of JAKEGN010000117.1, from coordinate 995 downwards.
GCCTTTGCAGGCGGTCGAGATCGATGGGGACATCGGGCCGGACTTCGACGCGTATCGTGTTCTGCAATCCGCTGTCGCTATCGACCGGACCCACGTGCAGGACGGCAGCAACCTGGTCGATGGATCGGATGATGCCCTCGGTGAAAAGGAATCCCAGCGCGAGTTCCGCGTCATGGCCCGGTGTTCGCATCGTAATGGAGACACTTTTCGCCGCAGCGGCCTGTGGCGCCGTGGCGCTCAACTGGATTTCCAGCGGCTCTTCGACGGCAACGCTGTCTTCGGTTTCCAGTTGTCTTTCGCCATTGACCTTGCGGATGTCGATGGCGAGGCTGCTGCCGGTCATGTTCTGGTCCAACGCCTGCCGGGCGTACCAGTATATATCAGCCGGCAGGCCGGTCCGGCGGGCGGGTCTGGCGCTACCGGGCCTCGTTCGACACCAGCTGGTCGCGCCAGTGCGCGGCCTCCGTATCGGGGGCGACGATGGCGAGACGAATGTCCCGCAGCTCGCCGTTCCTGCGCAATTTGACCTTGCCGTCGGACACCGAGAGGCCGAGGCGATCGAACAGGTCGCTGGTGTCGGGGAATCCGGCCGTATCCGCATAGCGCCGATACAGAGCCATGAACACAGGATGGTCGGTCAACGTATCCATTTTCGCGAACAGTTCGGGTCCCGACCACATGCGATTCGAGGGCAGGCAACAGCGCTGGAGGCGGTCGAGCACCGCGTCCAGTGATTCGCTGCCGCCCGACAGCTCGCGCAGACTTACATCGGCCATCAGGGCAATCGCGGCGCCGCTCCAGTAAACCTTCATCAGACCCGTTCGAACGTCGCCGTCCGCCGCCTCGTTCGGTGACAGTTCCGGTCGCGACAACCTGCCGCGCTCGAGCCCGTCATGGATTTTCTGCCAGGCATACTGTTCGTCGTACGCACCGGAGCGCGCCAGCAGTACGTTCTGGTAATACTGGGCAAACCCTTCGGAAATCCACTTGTGCCG
>JAKEGN010000116.1 GCA_022615525.1 Woeseiaceae bacterium | reverse complement strand
GGAACAGCTGTTCCCCCCGTGGGTTTGACCTGATGAAGCCGTGGCCGGCGCCGGGTGGCGCAGACCAGGAAGCAAGCCGTGCCGGGTCGCCCTCGTGGGCGGCCCGGTTGCCAGCCAGCTTGTACAGCTTTTGGAGCACCGTAGTGTGTGACTAGTCGATCGTCACTTGGAAGGTAATGGTCAGCGTTGTCGCCGCATCCACGTCGATTGCTGCATCAGTACCGATTGACAATGCAGTGCCTGTAATTTCGCAGTTGTCGGCATCGGCGTCGCTCTGAGTGCAATTCGTCACCGCTCCGTCATTGTCGATCTCGATAGGATCGACAGGTGTCACATCGGCCGACAACGTGTCGGTAATGACGATGTTTTCAGCGATTTCTGTGCCCGCATTTGCAACGGTAATGACATATTCCACAACCGCTCCGGGTATCGCTTTCGGGTTGGTAGTGCCGTTGAACGGATCGCTGATCAGCGTAGCGGTCTTCGTGATCGACAGCGCTGCCGAGGACACGGTGAATCCGTCCTGCGCATCCAGGATGCCATCACCGAGCGCGCCTCCTTCGGCAAATACGACGTCGATTCCCGCCGTATCCGCGTTGCCGACATCATCCTGCGTATCGGCTCCAAGTCCCGCCGCACCGGCGTCAGCGACGACGGCCTGCAAGTTGATGTTGGCGATGTCGCCGTTGGCAAGCGTCAGGTCGGCGTTGGCCACGACATAGATGTCGACCGTGCCGTCTTCCGCCAGTTCGTCGACGAACGCCTGGTCGACACCGGTGTCGAGACCGTTGGCATCGTTGTCGACGTAGACCGTCAGCGCGCTCATGTCGTCCTCGGTGTCGGTCAGCCCGTTGACAGGGCCAAACGCTGCCAGCAGGTTGCTGGCAACCAGGCGGAAGTCCTGCCTCGAGTTGCCGGTGTTCTGCAATGTGAACTGCACGAACTCGCCGTTCTGTCCCGGCGTAACAGGGGTATGCCCGGCAAGTCCGGACTCGACCAGGCTGAAGTCCACACGGTTGTCGACGACAAATGTCGTTGCCGTGCCCTGACCTGGGCCCGGTACCGAGTTGCCGGCCGGATCGGAAAGGATAAAGGTCTGCGCATTGCCGCCTACGGCATAGTCGACCTGCGCCTGGTTGGAGATCGTCGTGCCGGCATCTGTGCCGGCTGCGAAGGCGTGCGAAGATATGAGCACGACCGTCGCCGACGCGACCAGCCTGGCAAGCCAGCTGGCCATGTGGGTTGAACGTTTCATTACGGTACTCCTTGCTTCATTGCAAATCATGGTTGATCCGGCCGGTCCGGCCGGTCAGGGGCTCTCGGCACCGCGTGCGTCCCTGCACCGCAAGCGGTCGTTTCGTGAGGAAACCTGCCCTGAGAAAAATCGTTACGGCAGCCTCGCGCGAAAGCGTGCGACGCCCTGTGATCCGGCCGGAATTTCGTTTTGCATTTCCCAGCGTATGTGGGTGAAGTCCTTGGCCTCGGCGGGACGTACGACGCCGTTCTCGGCAACGGACAATTCGCCGGCCGCTGCGAACATGGTTCCACCGTCCACTGAAAACACGATGTCGCTGCCGGGTCCGAAAGCGGAACCATCGACATACTCGAGGTCAGCGGCTATCGGGTTGGTGATGACCACGTTCTCTGCCGCCGTATCGCTTATGTTTTCGAACGTGACGGTGTAGATGACCTCGTCACCCGGCACCACGACCTTCGCGTCGACGAGCCGCACGGTCTCCTCGCCGCTCGCATCGACAACTACCTCTTCCTTCTGCACGACGGTTTTCACGAGCAGATGCCCTTGTGCCGCGTCCTGCGCAAACGCGGTACCCGCCAACGAAGTCAAAAGCATGCAAATGCCAAACTGATGAATGGTTTTCATATAACTATTCCCCTGTTATCGCTCCGAAAAAATGTCAATCGATCGTTACCTGGAAAATCACGGTCTGAACTCCGGACGCCTGTGTCAGGTCACCGAGGCGTACGACTACCGACGGAACGCCGGCGAGGTTGAGTTCGCCGGAATCGCCGTCGACTGCATCCGTGACCGGCGCGCCGTTCACGTTGATGCTGTTTGCTACGTAAGAGGTGTTGACCGGAATCGGGTCATTCACCGTACTGTTGCCTGCCGTACCGGCATTCGTTACCTGGACGACGAGCGTGTAAGTGAGCGTTGCTCCCGGGACCGGTTGCGTGCCGCCGAAGGGATCCGCAACGACGACGGATTTCACGATGCTGAACGCCACGTCGGACACGAGGTACTCACCGTTGCCGGCAGCCTGGCCGCCGCTGGTGCCGAGTACGGCGTCGCCGCCGCCCTCACCCTGGCCCGCGAACACGTCGCCGGCTGCGCCACTGCCGGTTTGAGATGTGGCGATGAGCTGGCTGAGCCCGATGTCGCCGTTGTTGACGGCGAGCGGGATATCGTTGACCAGCAGGATGTCGATGAAGCCGTCGGCGAGCAGCTGCGGATCATTCGTGCCGGGTGTGTAGGCAACATCGCCCGGATTGAAATCTCCGCTGGCATCCATATCGAAATAGATCGCGGGCACCGCCGGCACCGGATCGAAATCGTCCCCGCCGAGATTGCTGTCGATCGCAAGTGCGAAACCCTCGCTGCCGTTACCGTTGTTGGTGACACGAAACAGCAGGCTGCGGTTGCTCTCGCCGCCGGCAACGAGCACTTGTGGGCTCTGCAGAGTTACCACGACGTCGATACGCTCATCGACCGTGATACTCACCGTATTGGAGTTCAGTGACAGGCTGGTCCCGCCGATGTCGAAACTGACCTGGGCGGTATTGTCGATTACCGTTCCCGCCGGCGTTCCTGCGGCGAAAGATGTTTGTGCTGCGAGAAGAACCGCGCCAAATGCAGCGATCTGCATACCGATACCGTAGCGCCATCGGGTGAGCGCCGGTCTCTCAGGCTGTTTCGGTTTCAATGTCATTTCCTATGGAGGGACGTGTCCGAATCTTGCCGAACCGCGTTGGGGACGCACGGAAATGCACCGCTTTGTGGTGGAACTGTGAATGGCCTCACGCTTTCGCCGTGAATGCGTTCACAGTCGCAAGGCCAATGAATTCGCGGGTTTGAGCCCTAAATCAGGCACAGAAGTAGAGGGTTTTATGTTGCATCTGCCGCGTGACGGCAGGCGAAATTTCGTCGTGGAAACTTTTCAGTTCACGACATACCGGAAATCGACGGCTGGTGAATCAGTTACTGGTCACGCGCTTGTCGCGCAGGATTCCGAGTTTTTTCATTTTCGAACGCAGGGTGCTGGGCGGCAGGCCGAGCATGGCAGCGGCACCGCGTTCGCCTGCGATCATCCAGTGGCACTGATTCAGTGTTCTCTCGATGTGCGCTTTCTCGATGCTGCGCAGGTTCACAACCGCCGGTTGCACATGGTCTGCCGGCGCACGAAACGTCTGCAGTCGTTCGACCAGCTCCAGCGTATCGCTGCTGGCGGTGATCAAGGCGCGCTGTATTACGCCTTCGAGTTGTCGCACGTTGCCTGGCCACGAGTACGCTTCGAGTTCCTCGAGCATGCTCGAGGATATTGCAGTTACCTGCTTGCCGAGCTGCTGTCCGTGCAAACGCACGAAATGCTCTGCCAGCAGGCGGATATCGCCGCGCCGCTCCCGCAACGCTGGCAGGTAAATGGGAAAGGTATTGATGCGGTAATAGAGGTCAGCGCGAAATTCGCCATTGTCGACGGCGTCGATCAGGTTCCGGTTGGTGGCAGCGATTACGCGCACATCGACATGAACGGTCTCGCTGCCTCCAAGGCGCTGAAACTCTCCTTCCTGGAGAACGCGCAACAGTTTGCCTTGCAGGTCGAGAGGGAAATCACCAATCTCGTCGAGGAAAATCGTGCCACCGTCCGCCAGGTCGAATCGACCTTTCTTTTTCACGACGGCGCCGGTAAAGGCCCCTTTCTCATGACCGAACAGCTCGCTCTCGATGAGATTGGCGGGCAAGGCAGCGCAATTGACCTTCACCAGGGGACGGTGGCTGCGCTGGCTGTACTCGTGCAGGGCGCGCGCGACGAGCTCCTTGCCGGTGCCCGTTTCACCCTGGATCAGCACGGTGGTTCCGGTGCTTGCTACCTTTTCGACCTCATGCAGGCAACGAATCAATGCCGGGCTTTCGCCGACCAGCTCATGAAACCCGTGGGTCGAACGAATTTCGTCGCGCAGGTAAACGTTTTCTGCTTCGAGGCGGTCCTTCGCCCTTTCCAGTTCTGCCAGGGCAGTCGTCAGCGCCGCGCGTGCGCGAAGGCGAATGACCACATTACCGAACAACTCCGCCAGTACCTTGAGGTCGGCCATTTCCGTCGCGGACCAGGTTTTGCTCCTGGCGATATTCGAAAACGTACAGGTGCCGTGCACCTGCCCGGCGACGATCAGGGGGACCAGTGCAACCGACTTGATACCCAGACCGACCAGCGTCGCCTTGTCCCGGTTCGCGATCTCGGGCAATTCCTCATCGATTCGATAGCTGACCAGCTCGCCCCTGAGAATCTGTGGCGCGCTCCAGGGGAAATTCTCGAGTGGCAAGCGACCGTACGGCGCACGACCGAACTCGTTCCAGTAATACAAGAGGTCAGCCGAGGTTTTCTCCTCGTTGTACCAGTTGAGCGTCGCACGATCCGTGTCGAAGTAACGGCAGGTATCGCGCAGGCACCCGGTCAGCGCCTCGCCCGCTTCGTCATCCGCGGATGTGACCAGCCGGGTCGACACCTCGGCCACGAGGTCCTGGAAACGCAAACGGTCGGCCAGTGCCGCCTTGGTTTGCTGGACGCCCAGCAGATCCCGCCACATATGGTCATGACTCCCGGACTATCGGCAAAGGCAGTTCAGCACTGAGCCAGTGAGGCCTAGACTGCCACGATATATCGCGTCAGTCGCGGTATTTCGCGACCGAATTCTTTGGTAATGTTTGAATACCGCAAAAGAAATGTTTTAAGCCTCTGATTTTTGGCCATTTAACCGTAAAGCCACGGCTGGCACGAATGCTGCAATGAGCTTCCGGAGTTGTAACGCCGCCGCCTGGCGGCAACGACCCTTTATTGCAGAGGCATCAGGCACCAGTGCTGACCAGGGAAAAAGACCGCATCAATCTGCTGCTCGTCGAGGACTGTTACAGCAACGTCGGAGTGATCCGTAGCGCGCTCGAAGCCGCCGGTACGCACTGCCGCCTGCAAACCGTAGGGGTGGGTGCCGACGTGCTCAGCTACCTCCGCAAGGCGGAGCCCTATGCCAACGCGCCGACCCCCGACCTGTTGCTGTTCGACCTCTCGGTAGGCGACTCGGACTCCTTCCGCCTGCTGGAGCAAATTCGCTCCGATCCGCAAGTGGCGGCCATACCGGTGGTCCTGCTGATAGACCAGGGCGACGAACAGCTGCTGGATAAGCTTGCCACCGAGGGTCGCGAGGGTACCGTGTTCTCGCCGATCGATCTTGCGAGTTTCGTCAAAGCGATGAATTCTTTCCGGCTCGACCGATTTGTCCATGCCGTCAAACTGATCGGCTCGCTGGGCTACGTGCTGGTAACCCTGCCATCCGCGGACATAGGCGAGACCCTGCCGGCATAGGTCAGCCTGACAGTGCTTGACAAACTCCGGCACTGCCACTATTGTGCGCTGCAACAATTGCTGCACTGCACCACGGAGAGTCCCGATGAACCCGAATTTTGAGAACACCATGAGCCGTATAGCCGACCAGGCCCGCGGTCGTTATGCCCGCCTGGTGAAGGGCGCGCGCCAGCGGACCGAATTCGCTGCCGACCGCGTCGCGCTTGGCAAGAAGCCGGTAAAGACCATCACCGGGCTCGGACTTAAACTGACGGCCATTTCCCACAAGACTGCCGACCAGGTGCTGCGCCAGCAGACCCGGCTGGTGGAGCACCAGATCGATGCGGTCGCCGACCGCCTGAAAGCCGCGGCGGACGCCCGCAACCTGCGTGACCTGGTCCGCACCCAGCTGCGCCTGATTCCGCAGAACGTTTCGAGAATCGCCGTCGATGCACGCGACACGCTGAGCATCGTTGCCCATGCGGGCATCGAGGTTCGCGACGTTGTAAAGGGCACGATCTCCGAACTGCGCGGCAGAAGTCATTCCACAAAGAAAGCGAGCCGCAAGAAAACGCATTCCCGCAAGACTGCGACGGCGAAAACTGTGACAGCCAAGGGCAAGCGCAAAGCGAAAGCGCAGGGCAAGACCGCCGCCCGGAGTCGCGCAACCGCTGCCACGGGCAACACCCAGGCCGCCTGACGAATTCTGTCCCGCCCCTCCCCTGGGCGCGGACAGCAAGGCTGACCGCCGGTCCCCTCGTTCGGGCCCGGCGGTTTTTTTTTGCGGGCCTTATATGAAAGTCGTGCCCGCAGACTCCGGCCGGGGTGAACTTTCCGGCCTCATGGGTATAATGGCGCCCCTCGAAACGACGTGCCCGGGGCTTTCGCAATATCCGGCATCAGGTCGTCAACCCAATTCAGAGTACATCGAATGACGTCATCACTGACCGCACTTCAGGACTGGGTCGACTCTGTCGCAAAGCTGACCCAGCCGGAAGACATACACTGGTGTACCGGCAGCGACGCCGAGTACAAGCGGCTGATCAACGAGATGACACGTTCCGGCGACCTCGTGTCGCTGGATCCGCAGAACTACCCGCACTGCTACCTGCACCGTTCGAACCCGTCGGACGTCGCAAGGGTGGAGCACCTGACCTATATCTGCACCGCCGACAAGACAGATGCGGGACCGAACAACCTGTGGATGGATCCGGCTGATGCTCACCGGAAAATGGACGATCTGTTCGACGGGGCGATGCAGGGCCGGGTGATGTACGTCGTGCCCTATTGCATGGGCCCGATCGACTCTCCGTACTCGCGGCTCGGCGTGGAAATCACGGACAGCCCCTACGTGGTCGTCAATATGCGCATCATGACCCGCATGGGTACGGCTGCATTGAAGCGCATCGAGCAGGATGGCAAGTTCGTCAAGGGACTGCATTCGATCGGCGATCTGGATCCGGAAAGGCGCTTCATCATGCATTTCCCGGAGGAACTGCTGATTCAAAGCATAGGTTCCGGATACGGTGGCAATGCCCTGCTCGGCAAGAAGTGTCACGCACTGCGCATCGCGAGCTGGCAGGCACGGGACGAGGGCTGGCTGGCCGAGCACATGCTGATCGTCGGGGTGGAAAACCCACAGGGCGAAATCCACTACCTCGCCTGCGCCTTCCCGTCAGCCTGCGGCAAGACCAATCTCGCCATGCTGATTCCGCCGCCGTCACAGCCCGGCTGGAAGATCTGGACACTGGGCGATGACATCGCCTGGTTGCACCTCGACAAGGACGGTGTGTTACGCGCCATCAACCCGGAAGCCGGGTATTTCGGCGTGGTGCCGGGCACGAACGCGAAGACAAACAAGAACGCGTACGACATGATCCACAGCGACACCATTTTCACCAACGTCGCGTTGACCGAAGACAACCAGCCGTGGTGGGAGGACAAGAAGGTCGGGACGCCCGCGTTCGACTGGCAAGGACGCAAGTACGAGGCAGGCAATGGTCCCGCGGCGCACCCGAACTCGCGTTTTACCGTCTCTGC
>JAKEGN010000012.1 GCA_022615525.1 Woeseiaceae bacterium | reverse complement strand
GTGTACATCGGCGATCCCATACTTGCGGTCGCGGCCGAGGACGAGAAAACGGCGGAGGATGCGATCGCCCGCATCAAGGTGCACATCGAGCCGTTGCCGTTCACCGTCGATCCGCTCGACAGCCTGGTCGAAGGCGGACCGAATGCCCGCGAGGAAGGCAACGTGTTCGCGCGTTCCAGCGAAGGTTCCGGATTCCGCACCATCAAGTGGTCGGCGGAACAAGTGGCGGATTTTCGCGCCGGCAAGGAACCGACCGGCGAATGGGTGCACGAATGGAGCTACGGCGACCTGGAAAAAGGCTTTGCCGATGCCAAGGTCGTCGTCGAGGAGCCCTTCGTAACGATCGGTTACGCGCACATGAGCATGGAGCCGCGTACCGCCATGGCGTACTGGCAGAACGGCACTTGTTACGTCTACGGATCTGCGCAAAGCCAGAGCTTCTGGATTCCGGGCCTTGCTCGGCTGCTTGGTGTGGAACAGAAAGACGTGGTGCTGATCAGCGAGAACACCGGTGGCGGTTTCGGTTCGAAAATCGGCGCGTACCCTATCGCCGCCCTGCCCGGCTGGTTCTCGAAGAAAATCGGCCGGCCGGTGCAGCTCCGCATTACGCGGGAACAGGAGTACTACATCGGTTCCGCCCGGGTGGGTTTCCAGGGCTGGATCAAGATGGGTTTCGCCGCGAACGGGAGGATCACGGCCGCGGATGTTTTCATCGTCGAGGACATCGGGCCGAACGCGACCGGGGGCGATGGCTCGTCCGCGGGCGGCGCGATTTCGCTCGTTTACGATCCCGGTGCCATGCGTTTCCGCGGGGTGCCGGTACTGACCAACACCACGCCGCGAGGCGCCCAGCGCGGCCCGGGCCAGAACCAGATTGCCGCCGTCATGGCGCCGCTGATGGACAAGGCGGCGCGGCAACTCGATATCGATCGGCTCGAGATACGCCGCATCAACGCCGTGAACAACGCCACGACGGCCTACGAGGACCAGGAACCGGTCACCAGCGCCTACATGAAAGAGGCCCTAGACAAGGGCGCCGACATGTTCGGCTGGGCCGGAAAGAGCAAACGCCCGAGAAAGGACGGTACCAAAGTAACGGGCCTCGGCATCGGCCAGGGCTACCACTCCGCGGGGGCCACCGGCTTCGACGGCCTTGTGCGCATCACGCCGGATGGCGTCATCCACCTGCATTCGGGCGTCGGCAACCTCGGCACCTATTCCTATGCCGTGACCACGCGTGCGGCCGCCGAAGTGCTGAAGTGCGACTGGGAAGACTGCGTCATCGAGCGCGGCACGACGGAGGCCAATCTGCCGTGGAGTTCGTACCAGGCCGGCAGCGTGTCGATATTCACGCACACCCGCGCCAATTACGTCGCGGCGATGGATGCGCTGGAAAAGATGAAGCAGATCGCGGCCGAGTCCCTGGGCGGTGACGCCAGCGACTACGACATAGACGGCAAGCAGGTGTTCAACATCCGCAATCCCAGACAGGCCATGAGTTACGGCGCCATTGCAGCGCGCGCCATCCAGCTCGGCGGGCCCTACAGCGGCGCCGTGTATCCGGACGATATACACGAGATCACCAAGCGGTCCGTACAAAACCTGGCCGGTAGTGGCCTCATCGGCGTGGCGAAAGACAATCTCGAACAGAAAGGCGTCATCCCGGGACTCGCCTGTGCTTTCGTCGAGATCGAACTCGACCTCGAGACCGGAAAATACGACATCGTCGATTACGTCGGAGTCGCGGAATGCGGCACCGTCGTGCACCCGCAGGGTGTTGCGGCACAGATGAAGGGTGGCGCCGTCTGGGGCATGGGCATGGCCGCGACCGAGCGGCATGTTTACGACCCGCAGAACGGCCTGCCCGCGAACGTCGGCTATCACCAGTGCGGCATACCGACCTACCTGGACACGCCCCTGCACGTACGGACCGCCGCCGTGGACCTGCCGGATCCGCAGAATCCTTTCGGCGCGCGCGGCATCGGCGAGCCGGCGATGGGTTGCTCGGTGGCCGCGCTGATGTCGGCGATTTCCGATGCACTCGACGGGCATATTTTCGGCAGGAGCCCGATCAGTGCCGACATGATCATCAATCACGTGGCAGGACGCGAACAATCGTTCGAGCCGCTGCAAACGAATAACTACTGAGGTCCAGATGGCTTCCTATGACGTCATGCCGGATGTGCAGCTCTTCCAGCCGGCGAGTATCGACGATGCATTGAACCTGGCCGACCGTTACGGTCGCGACGGCTGGGTACTCGGTGGCGGCCAGGATACTTACGGCTGGCTGAAGGATCGTGCCAAGCACCCGAAAGCGATGATCGATCTGAACGGTATCGAGTCATTGCGCGGCATCCGGCAGCGGGACGACGGCGTGGAAATCGGTGCCACCACTACGTTGCGTGAAATCATACGCGATGCAACGATCAACGCCGACTACGAACTGCTGGCGCTTGCCGCCGGTCGCGTCGCCAGTCCGCAGATTCGCAACGCTGGAACGCTCGGCGGGAACCTGGTGCAGGATGCGCGGTGCTGGTACTACCGTCGCGGGCTTGCCTGCTACCGGGCCGGAGGCAACATCTGTTACGCCGACAGCCCGGAGGGCATGAACCGCGAGCACTGCGTATTCGGCGCAAGCCGTTGCGTCGCGGTCAGTCCGTCGGATACCGCTACCGCCATGGTTGCGCTGGATGCGACCATGGTCGTGCAAAGTGTCGACGGTGAACGCCTGCTGCCCGCCGCAAGATTCTTCAAAGGTCCCGATACGCACATTACGCAAATGACGGCTTTGCGGCCCGGCGAGGTACTCACAGCCGTGCGCCTGCCATCGTCCTGGGCCGGGTCACGCTTTTATTTCGAGAAAGTCGCAGGCCGCAACGTGTGGGACTTCGCGCTGGTCAGTATCGCTGCGGCATTGAAGCTCGACGACGGAATCGTCACCGACAGCCGCATCGTTTGCGGCGGTGTGGCCTGCACTCCGCAT
>JAKEGN010000115.1 GCA_022615525.1 Woeseiaceae bacterium | reverse complement strand
TGTTTGCTTCATTAAGCAAACAAGTGAACACCGGCACCGACTCTTACTAACGCAAACAAGTGAACACCGGCACCAACTCTATTTCTGGTATCGGACCTGTCCGCCGACGATGGTGATGTCCACGGTCGTCTGTGGAATCTTTTCCTCCTCGACCGTCAGCAGGTCCTGCGACAGGACCACGAGATCGGCGTACTTGCCCGGCGTCAGCGTGCCTTTCACGTCTTCCTCGAATGCCGCAATGGCATTGTTCAGGGTGTATGCCGCGAGCCCTTCCTCGCGCGTCATCGAGTGTTCCGGCGTAAAGCGTTCGCCGTTGTTCATCATGCGCGACACCGACGAGTAATAGGAAGCGATGGCGTCGATGGGTTCCACGGGCACGTCGGTGCCATTGGTGAGCAATGCCCCGGTATTGATTAGGTCGCGCCAGGGCTGCGACGTTGCCGCCGCCCGCTCCTCGCCGAGCCTGGTCGGAATCCAGGGACCGTCGGATGTGCCGTGAACCGCCTGGATCGCCGCAATGACCCCGAGTGCGCCGAAACGCGGCACGTCCGCCGGATCGATGTGCTGTGAATGTTCGATGCGCCAGCGCAGCGGTTTGCCGTCGACACCGGCCTTTTTCCACACCCGTTCATAGAGGTCGAGCACCTCGCGCACGCCGCGATCGCCGATGGCATGGGTGTTCACCTGGAATCCGTGCCGTACCGCGATCTCGGCAGTACCTTCGATATCCTCCACGGTCTCGAGTACCAGGCCTTCAGACTCCGGGAGATCGACGTATGGTTCGAGCAGCCAGGCGCCGTGCGCGCCGAGAGCGCCATCGATCTGCCGCTTGATGGAACGAACTGTCAGAAAATCGTTGCCTTCAGCGACCATTTTGTAATGCGGCAGCGCCTCGGACATGACTTCGTTCGACTCGCGCCGGACCATGACGTAGAGGCGCACAGGAAGATTGCCTTCCGCTTCCAGCTTTTTGAAGAAGTCGATGGTTTCGAAATTCGCGCCGGCGTCGTGAAAGGATGTCACACCGTGTCGCAGCGCTTCGTCGGCCGCCAGCATAACGCGTTCGCGGTCGAGTTGTTCCGCCTGCTCTGGTGTAAGGCGGCTGTTGTACTCGTTGATCGCGTCGTTCAACAGCCGCTGTGCGGTTTCACGCATCAGCCCGGTGGCCTTGCCCTCCGGCGTGCGCACGATGGTGCCGCCCGGCGGATCCGGCGTGTCGTCATCGATGCCCGCGGCAGCGAGCGCCGCGTCATTGAAAAATGCCGCGTGACCGCTGGCATGACCGAGGCTGACAGGGTTGTTCGGCGATACCTCGTTCAGCGAGTCATTGCGCGGTACGCCGTCCACCGCATCCTCCGGCACGCTGTCCCATTTGTCCTGGTGCCAGCCGCGGCCGAATATCCACTCACCGGGTTTCGCCTTGTCGACGGCCGCCGACACCAGCGACACCACCTGCTGCCAGTTCTTTACGTTGCGCAAATCGAGGATCTGTTTCGCGCGGCCGAGTCCGAGGTAATGCCCGTGCCCTTCGATGAACCCCGGCATGACGAAGCGTCCATTCAGTTCTATCACTTGCGTGTCCGGACCGATGTACGCCGTTATCGTTTCGTCGCTGCCGACGGCCGTGACCTGGTAACCGGTGATTGCGATGGCCTCCGTATTGCCGAGCGCCGGATCGACGGTTGCAACCTTTCCGCCGCGGAGCACCAGGTCGGCAGGCGGCAGCGCGTTTGCGGACCCGGCCGGTTCCCCGGACTCGCGGCTGCATGCGGCGATGACAATGAGGAATGGCAACACGAGGGAAAACTTGCAGAGAAACTTCATGGCTTATCCCCTGGCAATGGCACGTTCTGACTTTCGCATCGCCGCCCTGGCAAAGCAAATGACGGGCCTGCGGCCATTTCGTGCTGCATGCGTGCCATATCTCCGGTCAAAGCTCGGCGTTCTCGAGGGCGGCGACCGCTTTTCGAAAGCCGAGAGCCGCCATCTCTTCGGCGCGGTGAAATTCGAAGAAACTGCAGGCATCGCGTGGCACGTCGATCACGATATCGGGCGCGTACGCGGCGAGCTTCAAGCGGGAAATTGAACCTTGCATCACGTCGAAAGATTTAGTCAGCAAATCCATCGCACCCGGCGGCTGGTCCGAATCACTGTTGGTCTCCAACAGTCCGCTCACGAAACGCCCGATGGCAGCCCGGTAACCCTCGTCCTCTTTCGCAGGCATGTCGTCCGTCTCCTTTGCTTGCGGCCGGTAATGCTCGGTTGTGCCGGCGAGGTTCACCGCAATGGTGATGTCATTCGCGTCGTTCAGTGTCGGCGCCATCGGAATCGGATTGATGAGACCGCCATCGACGAGCAGCCGATCGTCGACGATAACCGGCGAAAAAACGCCGGGCACCGCAATCGAGGCTTTGATCGCAGTAAACAGCGAACCCTTGTTGAGCCACACTTCGCGTTGTTCCTCGATCGCCGTGGCGACTGCAGTGAACGCGACCGGCAGGTCCTCGATCCGCCGATCACCGATCAGGTCCTTGAGTACGTCGATTATTCGTTCGCCCTTGAACAGCGACGTGCGGGTAAAGGAAAAGTCGAGCAATCTGACGACGTCCGACTTTCGCAACTGCATGGCCCAGCGGACATAGGTATCGAGTTTCCCAGCCGCGTAGATCCCGCCAATGACGGCGCCCATCGAGGTGCCGGCAATGCTTCGGACCTTGAGGTCTCTTTGCTCCAGCGCGCGAATGACACCTATGTGCGCATGGCCGCGGGCGCCGCCCGAGCCAAGGACCAGCGATACATTCTTTGGTCTTCCGGGCATCAGCTCGCCCGCTTAACTAGCGAATTTCGTATTTCCGGCGCCACACGGTGAATCATACATTACACGCCGGCGCCGCAAGACTTCGGTGACTGTTCCCGAACTCGTCGCCCGCAACGCGGGCTCCTACGCGTCTCCTGTCCTGATATATAATGCCAGCCCTTCCGGCTCGCGCGTGATTGCCGAACTGACCGTGAAACAAGAACCCGGAGATAGATCTTGAAACGGGACCAGAAATTTTTCGACCTCTATTCACTCGTTATCGGTGTGCTGGCGTTCGTCGCCCTGGCGATCCTTGTGCTTGCGATGAAAATGACCAGCCGCACACAGGATGTATTTACCAGTACCACCGACGAGTACCGCGCTGCCGTCGAGGAGCGATTGCGTCCTTTCGGCCAAGTCTATCTGCCGGGCGAGGAAGCGCATGCCGGTGAACCACAGGTTGCCGCGGCCCCGGCGACCGAACCGGTCGAAACGACGTTGACGGGTCCACAGGTATACAACGAAGCCTGCATCGCCTGTCACGGCAGCGGCATCGGCGGCGCACCGAAGATAGGCGATGCCGCCGCCTGGGCACCGCGCATCGCGCAGGGCAACACGACGTTGCACGACCACGCCATCAACGGATTTACCGGATCGACCGGATTCATGCCGCAAAAAGGTGCCCGCATGGATCTTTCGGATCAGGAAGTGCGCGATGCGGTCGATTACATGGTGTCGCAGTCACAGTAGCTGTCGCAGGGAAAGCGCCTCCGCCATGTGCGGTGCTGCCACGACCTCCTCACCTGCAAGATCGGCAATGGTACGTGCGACGCGCCGGATGCGGTGATGCGCACGCGCCGAAAGCGCGAAACGTTCGACAGCGCGCTCCAACAGGTCCCAGCTTTCCGTCGTCGTTTCGCACAGCTCTTCCAACACACTGACGGGTATGCGTGCGTTGCACGCGCCAGCCCGAACGAGTTGTCTTGCTCTCGCCCTGGCTACCCTTGCGGCAATTGCAGCACTGGCCTCTGCCGCCGGCGCATCCGGTCGCAGGCAATCCCGGGGCGGGCGGGGTACGGTTACGAGTATGTCGATGCGGTCGAGCAAGGGTCCCGATATCCGGCCGCGATACTGGACCACGCGGTCCGCACTGCAGCGGCAATTGCCGGCCAGGTCTCCCAGGTAACCGCAGGGACAGGGGTTCATGGCTGCGACCAGCTGGAAACTCGCCGGGAACTCGGCCTGGCGCCCGACCCGGGAGATGGTTAGCGCCCCGCTCTCCAAGGGCTCGCGGAGAACCTCCAGCACGTGCCGGCTGAACTCCGGTAACTCATCGAGAAACAGCACGCCGTTGTGCGCGCGCGAGGCCTCGCCCGGTCGCGGATCGGAACCGCCACCGACCAGGGCGGCGGCCGAGGCGGTGTGATGCGGCGCGCGAAACGGGCGCTGCCGCCACAGTGAAAGATCGAGCCGGCGTCCGAGGATCGAATCTATGGCAGCCGTCTCGAGCGCTTCGGCTTCACTCATCGGCGGCAGAATGCCCGGCAATCTCCTTGCCAGCATGCTTTTCCCGGTGCCGGGTGGTCCCATCAGCAGGATGTTGTGTCCGCCGGCTGCCGCCACTTCCATGGCCCGGCGGGCCAGCGGCTGACCGCGAACGTCGCTCATGTCCGGCACGTTGGCTGCAGTCAGCGGCGGCCGCGACTGACGCAGCCGGTCGGCTCGGCCGGTACCGTTGAGATGTGCGGTAACCTGCAACAGGCTGTCTGCCAGGAACACCTCTACCGATGACAGGCTCGCCTCGGTGCCATTGGCACGCGGCACCATGACTGCGCGCCCGGCTTCGGCGGCTCGCAGAGCGGCAGGCAGGGTCCCGGGCACCGGGTGCACGTCGCCGTTCAGGCCGAGTTCCCCGTAGAACTCCATGTCCAGCAGCTTGTCGGTCGGGATGAGATTGCTCGCCGCGAGGATGCCGAGCGCGATCGGCAGGTCGAATCGCCCGCCGGTTTTCTTCAGGTCTGCCGGCCCGAGACTGACGGTGATCCGGCCCTGCGGAAACATGAAGCCCGAGCTGATGATGGCACCGCGCACCCGGTCCTTGCTCTCGCGGACCGCTGTCTCGGGCAGTCCCACGATGGAGAATGTCGGCAAACCGCCGGAGAGAAAAACCTCGATCGTGACCGGCGGCGCCTGGATGCCGAGCTGCGTGCGGCTCATGAGCAGCGCGACGCTCATGACACTTCAAGATCGACAACATGGCTTGCGCCGCGTGTGCTGACAAACATTGCCACTCCATGGCATGTGCGCCCGGCTCTCGTGCTCGCGCGCTATCCTGGTTTCTTTGCTGTTCCCTTGGCCGACTTTTTCCTTGCCTTTTTTGTCGCCGCTCTTTCGGACGTTGTGCCCGGTGCCGGCGCGTTCACGTCCTCGAGCGCGCGGAGACGCGCCTCGAGCGCCCGCAGTTTCTCCCGCGTGCGTGCCAGCACCGCTTCCTGAACATCAAACTCCTCGCGTGTCACCAGGTCGAGTTTGCCAAGTCCCGAACGAAGCACGGCACGAAAGTTCTTTTCCAGGTCATCGCGCACGGACCGTAAGCCCTGCGGCAGGGATTCGGCCAGTGTGCGCGCCAGTTTTTCGATCGAATCGTCGCTCATGGGTGGTTGATACCTGAGCGTGCCGCAAAACGCCAGCCGCAAAAATGCTCACAACGACCCGGATCAGTGCAGGCGCCCGAATCCGGGCACGCGCCGGCCGGGCTGCACCGTTGTGGTGCGAATGGCCGAGGGCGGCTTTTATAACTTATTGAATATAAGTGTGTTCTGGCGAGTGGCACGGATGCTGCACCGTCGCGTTGGGGGTATGCCGGAGTCCGCGTAATCGCGCGCGGCCAGCCGGCCGGGCCCCGGGACTTTTCACCGCGGGACCACAGGGGATCAAGATGAAGATGATCACGGCGATCATTAAGCCTTTCAAGCTCGACGACGTACGACAGGCGGTGGCCGACATAGGTCTGCAGGGCATTACGGTCAGCGAAGTCAAAGGGTTCGGCCGGCAGCGTGGCCACACGGAACTCTATCGCGGTGCGGAATACGTCGTCGACTTCCTGCCCAAAGCAAAAATTGAACTCGCCGTGGATGAGTCCATCGTCGACCAGGTCATCGAGGCAATAACCAACGCCGCACGCACCGGAAAGATCGGCGATGGAAAGATCTTCGTAACCAACCTCGATCAGGCCATTCGCATCCGCACCGGCGAGACCGGCACGGCCGCTATCTGATCCTCAGCCAAACCGTTCGGGCTACAGGGAGACATCCGTGGAAGACGCTGCAAATATCTTTGCCAGGCTGACCGAGCTGAGTTACGCGGTCGACACTTTCTACCTGCTCGTGACGGGCGCACTCGTCATGTGGATGGCCGCCGGATTCACGATGCTCGAAGCGGGCCTTGTGCGCGCGAAGAACACCGCCGAGATCCTGACCAAGAACATCGGCCTCTACTCGATTGCCTGCATCATGTACATGCTCTGCGGCTATTCGATCATGTACCCGGAGGCTTATGCCGGCGGCGTGTTCCAGAGCCTGCTGTCCGTCGGCCGCGGCCTGATCGGCAATGCGGATCACAGTTCCGCCGACGTCCTTGCAAGCGGCGGCGAGGTTTACTCCTCGGGATCGGCGGATTTCTTTTTCCAGGTCGTCTTCGTTGCTACCGCCATGTCGATAGTCTCCGGCGCCGTAGCCGAACGCATGAAGCTTTGGGCATTCTTCGTCTTCGCCCTGTTCCTCACGGGCTTCATCTATCCTGTGCAGGGATTCTGGAAATGGGGTGGCGGCTGGCTCGCTGAACTCGGCTTTTACGATTTCGCAGGCTCGGGAGTGGTGCACCTCTGCGGCGCTTCGGCGGCGCTCGCCGGTGTGCTCCTGCTTGGAGCCAGAAAAGGCAAGTACGGCAGCAAGGGACAGGTCTTCGCTATCCCCGGCTGCAACCTGCCGCTGGCCACGCTCGGTACGCTGGTACTCTGGTTCGGATGGTTCGGTTTCAACGGCGGCTCGCAGCTCAGGCTGAGCAGCATCAGCGATGCCAACGCGGTGGCGCTGATCTTCGTCAACACCAACATGGCCGCGGCCGGCGGTCTCGTGTTCGCGCTGGTAACCGCGAGGCTGTGGTTCGGCAAGGCCGATCTCACCATGGCGCTGAACGGTGCTCTCGCGGGACTTGTCGCCATCACCGCCGAACCGCTGACGCCAACGCCGTTGCTGGCAACCACCATCGGCGCGATCGGCGGCGGCCTGGTCATCGCCTCGATCGTCACGCTCGACAAGCTCCGGATCGACGACCCGGTCGGTGCGATCTCGGTGCACGGCGTGGTGGGTATGTGGGGCTTGCTGGCGGTGCCTTGGTCGAACAGCGAAGCCGCATTGCTCAAGCAGCTGACGGGTCTGGCAGCAATTTTTGCCTGGGTTTTTCTCAGTAGCCTTGCGGTCTGGCTGCTCATCAAGGTGACTGCGGGCATACGCGTCACCGAGCAGCACGAGTACGA
>JAKEGN010000114.1 GCA_022615525.1 Woeseiaceae bacterium | reverse complement strand
CGCTCGCAATGACGGAGGTCCGCTCGCAATGACGGGACATTCGAATAAGCCAGGCCTTCCCTAGTAGATCATTTCAGCCGTCACCACGTAACGCATGGGACCGCCGGCTCTCACCGCGTTGAACGGGTAGCAGGTGACGAGGCTCAGCAATGCTTCCTCGGTATCGAGCACGATGCTGCCACGCCTCGAATCGACGACATCCAGGTTGCTGATGCGGTAGAGATGCCGCTTGCCATCCGGCATCTCGAACAGGAGAGACTCGCCTACATTGAGGACCTGCAGAAACTGGAAGTGCGTGTCGCGGTGACCGGCGATGACGCTGTTTCCCTGTTCGCCCGGGAGCACGCTGGCACTCAGGTGTCCCGGTCCGAAAGCGAGCGTGCGACCGGATTCGCCGGCAAGGACGATCAGTTCGATGTCTCCTCCTTTCGCCGACAGCTTGGCGACAGGCCAGGTATCGGCCCAGGGCCATGGCCGCGCCTGCTGGTCCCCGTCCCTCGCACGGCGCCAGGCCTGCTGCATCAGTTCCTGGGCAACCCAGGCCTTGGCCGGTATGTAGGCGCCATGACCGAGCTGCCAGAATCCGAGACAGAGCAGGCAGGACACGAGGATTACCTCCGCGCGGCGCTTACGAATGAATTTCGCAGACACGGCTGCGCCTCCTCATTGTGACGAGCAGGAGCGCCAGCAGGAGACAGGCCACGCCACTCAAGCGCAGCAATTCCGCATCGGTTGCCGTTGCCGGGAATCCGAATATGGCGTTCATGTTCTGGCCATACGGCAGCAAATTCGGTACCGCCACGCTGTCGAGGCCGGCCGCCTGCGGCCGTACCGGGGTCCTGTCGATGGCGACGAGGCTCGTGAACTTGCTCACCAGGTGATGTTGCAAGGCCGTGTCGATGACGGCCTGCCGCACGCTGTCGGCGTCTGCGCCGCGCTGGACGCCATCGAGCAGCAACTCGATGCGTGCGCGCGCCCAGATCGCCGCGATGCCGGGACTTCCATCCGTCGTTTCATCGAGGTCGATCGTGCGGCTCCAGCCGCCGGAGGCCGAATTGCCGCTGACGCTTACCTGGCTGTTGTCGCGTGGCTCGCCACTCAATCGCGCTTTCACGACGATGGGTTCGCCGAGGTAGAGGTCCGCGACCGTTGCCGGATAGGCATCGACCGTGACTCCGGACGGCCACTGGATCCGGATGTCGGTCAATTGGGGACTTTCCAGTTTGCGAAACAAGCGCCCCATCTTCTCGTCGATTTCATGCAACGCGCTGACGTAGGTATAGGTTCCACGGCCCGCTTCGGCGGCCTTGCGCATGAACCAGCCGTTCGGTGCCGATCCGATACCGACCGTGAACAGGCGTGCATTGCCGAGTCCCGCCTCGATCACCGAGAACAGTTCCTCCTCGTTGCCGACGCTCCCGTCGGTAATGAAAACGACCTGCCTGAGATGCGTTTCTGCTGCCGGTGAGTGCAGCGCCAGCTCCAGGGCAGGCCGCATTTCCGTTCCACCGTCGGCACCCAGGTTCTGCACGTACGACCTGGCGCGAGCGATGTTCTCCAGCGTCGCCGGGACACTCACGCGGAACAATGCGTGGGTCACCGAATTGAACTGGATGACGTTGAATCGGTCTTCCGGCCGCAGTCCGCCGAGTGCAAGCTCCAGTGCTTTCCTGGCCTGCTCCATCGAAGTGCCGTGCATGGATCCGGACGTATCGATGACAAAAATCGTCTCGCGCGCGACTCCCGGCATCGCGATCGACGCGTCGTTCGGCGGGATCATCATCAGCAGCAGGTGCGGCTGTCCGCCGAAGTCCTCGGTGAACAGCGTCGCGCGCGGCATGCTGGCCGGCACCGGACGCCACAGGAGTTCGAAATCGTGATCCATGGGCGTGTCCGCGTCGGCGAGCGTTACCTGGTACCGGCCCGCCTGGCCGCTCTTTAACTCACTGACCGAGATCGGGTGATAACGGCTCGCAACGATCTCCAGCGGCATACCGGCGTTCAGGTCCACGGTCACTTCAAGCCGGTGCGAGTCCGAACGGGTAACGACCGGTGGCGTTACGCGGGATGCATCGTCGACCCGGGTTGTGTCGGGAGACCATCCCGATCCCTTGCGTTCGGTCAGAGGAGCACCAGGTATGTAACGCGGCGTCAGGGTGACCGGGAATCGCAAACTGAACGTCCCCTCGTCGTACCTGAGCGTTTCCAGGTACTCGATCTCGACGGTTACGGCTTCGCCGGGAGCGATGTTCGCGACCGATGTCGTGAACAGGTTCGGGCGCTCCTGCTCCACGAGACTTGCTTTTCTGCCTTCCTGTTTTGCCTGCTCGTACTCTTTCTTTGCCTGTTCCTTCTCCCTGATCTCGCCCTCGATGTACCGCTCCCCGATATGCATGCGCAAGCGATCGACGGCCGCGGTGTCGGGCAATGGAAATACATAAATTCCCTCCACCCACTCGCTGCCGTCATTGCGAAACGATTGCTTGACGGAAACGCGCGCGACGAGCCCGCTCACTTTCATGGACGCATGAGTGTCCATGCGTGTCGCAACCTGGTATCCGTTCTGCATTTTCAGCAGCAGGCTGCCGCTTTGCATCTGCGATGGCGTGACCTGGTCCGGAATTTCCTGCTGCGCCGCAAGCGGCTTAAAGAAAACCAGCAGCAGCGCAACGGCAGCACAGTGCCAGCGTTGCCTGCGCTGAAAGAACCTTGCGATAGCCTGGCTGTCGACGCGCGGGGCTGCCGGATGCCAGTGCTTCATGGCGCTACCTTCCGATCGAAGCTGCCACCCCTGCCCGCTGCCGGCGCGATACCCGATCCGCTTTATCATGAGACCCTCCCTTTGCCGATGTGCCTCATTCAAACAGGGCAAAAGTTCGGCGTAAGGGCCGGTCCGTGGCAATGCAGCGGCATAATGTGGCAAATTGTGGCTCTCACCCGGCAGCGTCGGAGCAAACCTTGGGCAAGCGCATCGCAATCGTCGAGGACGAAGCCGCCCTGCGTGAAAACTATGCGGCCGCGTTTCGCCGCGAGGGTTATTCAGTGGAACTTTTCGCTGCACGCGGACCGGCACTGGACAGCTTCTCGGCAAGGCTGCCGGATCTCGTCGTTATCGACATCAACCTGAAGGACGACGTCGAAGGCGGCTTCGAACTTTGCCGTGACCTGCGCGGTCGCTCGAAGGACCTGCCGATCATCTTTCTGACGGCCAGGGACAGCGAGTTCGACGCCGTATCCGGCCTGCGACTCGGTGCCGATGACTACCTGACCAAGGACATCAGCATGCCGCACCTCATGGCGCGCGTCGCTGCTCTGTTCCGCCGCATCGAGGCGCTGCAGCAACCCCTGGCCGAGGGCAAGCTGGTCAATCGCGGCGATCTGGAGATCGACGCGGACAGGATGACCATACGCTGGAAGGACCTGCCCGTAGGTCTGACCCTGACCGAGTTCTGGATGGTACATGCGTTGGCGCGATACCCGGGCCACGTCAAGAACCGTCAGCAACTCATGGACGCGGCCCAGGCCGTGCTCGACGACAACACCATCACTTCGCACATCAAACGCATTCGTCGCAAATTCATTGCCGTCGATCCGGATTTCGACGCGATCGAAACGGTCTACGGCATGGGCTATCGCTGGCTTGTCGACTGAATCCAGAGTATTCGCATGACGCTACGCAGGCAGTTGCTGCTCGTCAGTCTGCTGACGCTGATCCTGCCTTGGGCCGGTTGCCAATTCATACGCGAAACCGAATCCGCGTTGCGCGAGGGACAGCAGAACATGCTGGCCGGCACCGCGCAGGCGATCGCGGATTCCCTGTCGCAGTTTCCGCAGGAGTTCGCTCGGTCAAAGGCTGACACGCCCTATGGCGAGAACCAGGTCTACGGTCATCCATTGCTGACCGAACCCCTGATCGACGGTTACGTCGATGACTGGACTCTCCCGCCCGACGCGCTCCGCAAACTTCGCGGCACCGACGGGTCCATCGCCTATGCCGTCGGTGTCCGCGGGCAGAATTTGTTTCTCTACGTCGATGCGCGCGACAACAATGTCACCTACCACCGGCCCGCTAGCGATACGCCGGCGCATGCAGACCAGGTCATCGTGCAAAGCTACGGTGCACCCGGCGGGCTCGCCGAGTACCTCTTTCGCACGGAAGCCCCCGGCGAACTCGCTGCTCTGCGGCGAAGCAACGGCCGCATATCCGAAGAGACGCGCATTGCCGCGCAGTGGCAGGACACTACACGTGGCTATCGGCTGGAAGCGAGGATACCCCGCGGCCTGCTCGGCGATCGACTGGGCGTCATTGTCATCAACACCGCCGACGGGATGAGTCCGGGTGTTCGTAGCGCCACTTTCGCCACACCGCTTCCCGGCCGCTTCGTCACACCTTCCCTGGTGCTTGCCAGTTTCGTAGAAGCCTACGTTCAGCCCGGACTTCGGCTCATCGTAACCGATGCCACCGGATGGCGGCTGGCGCAGGCCGGCACAACCGCACAACGACGCGGCGGCGACCAGGAAACCGGCGGCGGCTCGCGCCTCCTCCGACTGGCATACAACTTCATTCTCGAGCCCGGTGATTCCGCCGCACTGGCGGAGCCCGATCCGTCCGGACGCGAGCAACAGATTTATATCAACGATGCATTGAATGGCCGCGCGGCCAGTAGCTGGTTCCGTGCGCCGGACACCGGACGCGGCGTCATTGCGGTCGCGCAACCCGTCTGGTCGAGTACGGTGCAGACCGGCGCGGTCGTGCTGCAACAAGGCACGGATGCCATCCTGAGCCTGACGAATCGCGCGCTGACGCGCCTGATGAACTTCACGCTCATTGCGACCCTCGCTGTCGCCGCAGCGTTGCTTGGCTACTCGACCTGGCTGTCGGGTCGGATTCGCCGCCTGAGCAGGGCCACGGAGAAAGCACTGGACGGAGACCGGGTGCGCAGCGGATTGCCGAGCCTCGATGCCAGCGATGAGATCGGCGACCTGTCGCGAAGCTTTTCCAGCGTGTTGCGGCAACTCGGCGAGTACAACGAGTACCTGCGAAAGCTGGCCTCGCGTCTGTCGCACGAATTGCGTACGCCTCTGACGATCGTCACCTCGTCGCTCGAGAACCTGGAGCACGAGGACCTCGACGCCGAATCGGCCAAGTACACGGCCCGGGCCAGGGACGGCGCGCTACGTTTGAAGAAGATCCTGAACGCCATGAGCGAAGCCAGTCGGGTCGAAGAGTTGATGCAGAACGCCGACGCGGTGGATTTCGATTTGCACGAACTCGTCAAAGCGACGGTGGCCGCATACAACGGAGCCTGGCCGGAAAGGCGGTTCGTGCTGCAGTCGGACTCAACTCCGCTGCATTTCCGGGGCTCGCCGGAACTCATCATCCAGATGCTGGACAAGCTTGCGGATAACGCCGTCGACTTCAGCAAGAGCGGCGACGCGATTACCATCGGGCTTGCGAAAACCGATGCCAGGATCCGGCTTTCCGTAAGCAATCCGGGGCCGCCTTTGCCGCAAACCATGCGATCGCAGTTGTTCGATTCCATGATTTCCGTACGCGGCGGGGGCGACAGCGAACACCTCGGTCTCGGGCTCTACATCGCAAGGCTGATCGCCGAAGGGCACGGCGGTTCCATCAGCGCGGACAACACCGCCGACGGTGTCATTTTCGTCGTCGAGCTTCCGGCCTGACGCGACGGCCGGTTTCGAGCGCCGCGTCGCGAGCACTGCTCGCTCCTACAGGGCTTCGACTGGCACCT
>JAKEGN010000113.1 GCA_022615525.1 Woeseiaceae bacterium | reverse complement strand
TTTTGCCATTGTTGTCGGCAGCATCGTCACACTGACCTTGCTTTTCGTCATGCAGTTGCTGATTGCTTTCGGCGAGAAGGCGCTGACCGATCCCAGAAAACGTCACCAGCTGGAGTTCGTGCGGGTCAAGCGTAACGAAAACCTAAATACGGAAGACCTGACTCCGGAAAAACCGCCGAAGCCTCCGGAAGTTCCGCCGGAAGTGCCGCCGCAGGACATGGACAATATCGACCCGAACGCACCGACCATCAATGTGCCGCCGCCGACGGTGGCCGCCGATGTGTCGATCGGCGGTCCTGGCGGTATGAACATTGCCGAAGGCGATTACCTGCCGATCGTGCGGGTGGCCCCGGTCTATCCGGCACGGGCGCTTTCACGGGGCATTGAAGGCTACGTGGACATGAGTTTCACGGTTACCGTTACCGGCAGCGTGCGCGATCCCAAGATCGATTTCTCCACCAGCAGCCTTTTTGACAGTGCTGCCGAGAAAGCCGTACTCAAGTTCAAATACAAGCCCAGGGTGGTGGACGGCGTGCCGGTAGAGGTACACAACGTCAAGACCCGGATTAGCTTCAAGATCGAGGAATAGGGCGGTCCGGAGCTTCGATTCCGGATTGTCGAACCTGGCGGGATTCAACAGGGACACCAATGAAATGAACATCTCAAACAGAATCTCGAAACACGTGACGGCGCTTGCCCTGTCCTGCCTGATCTGCGCGTCGGCCTATGCTCAGACGGAAGAGGAACGCAGGGCGGCAGCCGAAGCAGAAAGCTCTGCGCAGAAGACCAAGGAGGCCCAGGCAGTCAGCAAGGAAGTGTATGACCGGATCACCGTAGCCCAGGAGGCGATCGAGGCAGAGAAATTTTCCGAGGCGATGGGTATCCTGCAGGGCCTGCTCGGCAAGAAAGGCCTCACGGAGTACGAGAGACAGAATGTGCTGAATTATATCGGCTTCGTGCAATACAGCACGGACGATATCAAGGGCGCGATCAGGACGTACAAGGAGATGCTGCTGATCCCGACCATAGAGCCGCAGATCCGCAAGCAGACGATCTATACCCTGGCACAGTTGTCGACGATGGAAGAGGATTTCCCCGGCGCCCTGAAGCTGATGGACGAATGGTTCGTACTCGAGACCAATCCGCCGCCGGAAGCCTACATACTGTATGCACAGAACCTTTACCAGATGAATCGCTACAAAGACATGATCCGGCCGATCGAGACGGCCATGTCAGTGGCGAAAGAACGTGAGACGGCAATCAAGGAAGACTGGTACGTCTTGTTGAACTTCGCCTATTTCCAGCAGGAGAACTTCGCCAAGGTTCGGGACATACAGAAGATACTCCTCGCCAGCTGGCCGAAGAAACGGTACTGGTTCTCGCTGGCGGGTGCGTATACCGAGCTGAACGAAGAGAACAACCTGATCAACGCCTACTCGGCGGCGTATACGCAGGGCCTCCTGGAAAAAGAGTCGGAACTGACCACCATGGCGCAGCTTTTCATGCAGGCCGAGGCACCGTACAAAGCAGGCAAGCTCCTCGAGGACGAGATGGCGAAAGGGCGCGTCGCCAAGGACGCCAAGAATTACCGGCTGTTGTCGCAGGCCTGGACGCTGGCAATGGAAGACGAGAAAGCAATCCCGGCATTGAAGGAAGCGGCGCGGCTGAGCGATGAAGGCGAACTGGATTTGCGTCTGGCGAACGCCTATCTCAACGTCGGCCAGTACTCGGAATGTGTAACGTCCATACGCGCAGCGCTCCGCAAGGGCGGGATCAAGAGCCAGGACAACGCACATATTTCACTGGGCATGTGCCAGTACAACCTGAAGCAATACCAGGATGCGATTGCCTCCTTCCGTGAAGCGGGCAGGACTTCGCGATCCAGGCGTGTCGCGGACCAGTGGATAGCAGTCATTCAGAGCGACATTGACCGTAATGAGCAGATACAGCTGGCCGAAGCGGCTGCGCGCAAGCAGCAGGAAGCGCTGGAGCGACGTCGTCGCGCGGTCGATCGTCTCTAGTTCCGAAAATCATTCAGACTGCACCTGAAAAACGGCCCGGCGCAAGCCGGGCTTTTTTTGGCGAGTACCGGGTATCCCGTTCACACCCAACGGAAGAGTATCGTGGCCCGATGCAAAATTGACCGGCTCGCTCGGCGATCCGTACAATAGCGCGCATTTTGCGGCCTGCAGGATTCGGTGATGCCCAAGGTAACCTACATCACGACAGACGGCGTACACCACGAGGTGGAGGTCGACAACGGCTATTCCGTGATGGAAGGTGCAATCAATAACAATATCCAGGGTATCGTTGCCGAATGCGGCGGGGCCTGCGCCTGCGCGACTTGCCACAGTTACATCGACGAGGCGTGGCTCGGCAAGCTGCCGCCCATGGACGATATGGAAGACAGCATGCTGGATGCCGCATACGAACGACGGCCGAACAGCCGGCTGACCTGTCAGATCGAAATGCACCCCGGGCTCGACGGCCTGATCGTGCACGTAGCGGACAACGAGGGCTGACGCGTGGCCAGTTGCCGCAGGCTTCACTTCAAGCCGGTTTCCCGACGCCCGATGACGATACGCTGTATTTCGCTCGTGCCCTCGTAAATCTCCGTTATCTTGGCATCCCGGAAGTAACGCTCCAGGGGCAATTCCTTGCTGTATCCCATGCCGCCGTGGATCTGCAGGGCCTGGTGGGTCACGAACATCGCGGTTTCGGATGCGTAGAGTTTCGCGATGCTGCTGTTCAGCGTATTGCGCTTCCCGGTCCCTGCGCATTGCATCTTGTCCCACGCCGCCTTGAGCACCAGCAATCGCGATGCTTCGATGCGCGTCTTCATGTCGGCGATCTTGCCCTGGATCGTCTGAAAACTGCCTATGGGCGTGCCGAAGGCTTGCCGCTCCCGGGAGTACGACAGGGTTGCATCGTAGGCAGCCTGTGCGATGCCAAGGGCTTGTGCGGCGATGCCGATTCTGCCGGAGTCGAGCACGGACATCGCGATCCGAAACCCCTGGCCTTCGTCACCGAGGCGATTCTCCACCGCGCATACGTAGTCTGTCAGCTCGATCTCGCAGGTCGCGGACGCGCGTATGCCAAGCTTTGGCTCTACCTTGCCGCGGTGAAACCCTGGCATTTCCGCGTCCACGATGAAGGCACTGATGCCGAGCGAGTTTCCTGCCTGATCCTCGGTCTGGGCAAAGAGCACGAGGTAGCGGGCCACCGGCCCGGAGGTAATCCAGGATTTCCTGGCGTTGATAACGTAGTGCGTACCATCGGACGAAAGTACTGCCCTGGAGCGCATCGACCCAGCGTCGGAACCTGATTGCGGCTCGGTTAGCGCGTATGCACCCACAAGCCGTCCCTCCGCAATCGGACGGAGGTAGTCTCGCTTCTGCATATCGTTGCCGAATTCGAGCAGCGAGATGCCGTAGAGCGAGTTGTTTACCGAGACTATGGTGCCGTGCGCAGCATCCGCTGCCGATATTTCATAGATGACCAGCGCCGAACATATGCTGTCCAGGCCGGCACCGCCATACTCAGCGGGCGTCTCGATTCCCATGAATCCAAGTTCACCGGCCATGCGTATCGTCCTGGAAGGGAACTCGCCGCTGGCGTCAAATTGCGCCGCCACAGGAGCGATTTCGTTCTGGGCGAATTCCCGCGCCGCATCCTGGATCATCTGTTGTTCATCCGTCAGGCGAAAATCCATCGGGGAGCTCCTGTCGTCATCGCGTCCGGCACTGCGCAATTCTATTATTATTGCAGTGACAATTGTGAAATTAGCGGCCCGGGGTTCCAGGGGTGACGGCCCGCCGTTTTCGTAATAGCATGGCAATTCAAAACAAGTTCGACGGCAACCCAGGAGCGCGAAAAATGACCATAAAAGTCGGCGACAAAATGCCAGCAGGGACTTTCGGAATCATGACCGAAGCCGGACCCGGTGCAATTTCGACCGATGAGTTATTCGCAGGGAAAAAAGTGGTTCTGGTATCGGTGCCCGGTGCCTTCACTCCGACCTGTTCGGCAAAGCATCTGCCCGGATTTGTCGAGCATGCGGATGACTTTTTTGCGAACGGGGTTGATACCGTCGCCTGCATGGCGGTCAACGACGTTTTTGTCATGAAAGCCTGGGGTAAGGACCAGGGCGTTGGCGACAAAGTGAAGATGCTGGCTGATGGCAATGGTGAGTACGCCAGGGCGCTGGGCCTGCAACTTGACGGTACCGCATTCGGCATGGGAATGCGCGGCCAGAGATTCGCCATCGTTGTCGATGATGGTGTCGCGGTTCACGTCGCTGTCGAGGCACCGGGAAAGTTCGAAGTCAGCAGCGCGGAACGCATCCTGGCAACCGTCGAGTAGAATCTGACAGCAGCGTTTTGGCTCAGGTCCGCAAAGCTTTTTCGAGTTCCGGCACCAGCTTGAACAGGTCACCGACCAGGCCAAAGTCGGCAACCTCGAAAATCGGCGCGTCCGCATCCTTGTTGATGGCAACTATGGTCCCCGCATCCTTGATGCCCGTGAGGTGCTGAATCGCTCCCGAGATGCCGACGGCTATATACAATTCAGGCGCAATGATCTTGCCGGTCTGACCGACTTGCATCTCGTTCGGTACGAATCCGGCGTCGACCGCGGCCCTCGAAGCCCCGACGGCTGCACCGAGGGCATCGGCGAGCTTGAAGATCATGGCGAAATTCTCGGCACTCGCCAGTGCCCTTCCGCCGGACACCACCCTGCTTGCCGTCTGCAGATCCGGACGATCCGACTTGCCGGCCTGCAAAGAAACAAAGCGACTGTGCCCGGGCAATTCAGCCTCCACGACGGCTCGTTCGATGGCTGCCTTGCCGGTGCTGTCCACGCTGCGATACGAGGCCATGCGCACCGTGCCAACGACCTGCTTTCCCGCAGCGGCTTCGACCGTGACGATGGCGTTACCCGCGTATATCGGGCGCTTGAAGGTGTGGCTGCCCAGCACCTGCATGATGTCGGTGATCTGGTTGACATCGAGCAGCGCAGCCACCCTTGGCATGAGGTCCCTGCCGAAGGTCGTCGAGGGTCCGAGGACGTGCGTGTAAGCGCCAGCCAGTTGTGCAACTTGCGGCGCCAGAACAGCTGCCAGGGGATAGGCGTTGGCCGGGTTATCGACCTGTATTACCTTGCTTACGCCGGCAAGGCCGGCCGCTTCTGCAGCCAGCGTCTCACCGGTTTCCGCAAAGACCGCGACATGAATATCGGCCCCTTCGATGCCGGATGCACAAGCGACACACTTTGCAGTGCTGGCGTTCAGCCGTTTGCCATCGTGCTCGGCGATCACGAGTATCCTGGCCATCACAGCAATCCCTTGTCTTTCATTGCAGCTACGAGTGCAGCCACGTCCGGGACCATGACGCCCTTTTGGCGTTGCTGGGGCGCCTCGTAGGCCTTGACGGTGGGTGCGTCGCCCATGCTGATGCCAAGACCGGACAGCGGGATCTGGTCGAGCGGCTTCTTTTTCGCTTTCATGATATCGGGAAGCTTTACGTATCGCGGCTCATTCATGCGCAAATCCACTGTGACGACCGCCGGCAGGTCGACCTCGAGTATTTCGAGGCCCGAATCCACCTCGCGTGTCACGGTCGCCGTTGCGCCGTTGAGCACCAGTTTTGATGCGAATGTCGCCTGGGGGCGCCCCCACAAAGCGGCCAGCATTTGCCCGGTCTGGCTATTGTCGTTGTCGATGGCCTGCTTGCCGAGGATGACCAGATCCGGCTTCTCCCGGTTTACCAGTTCGAGAAGAATTCTTGCGCAGGTCAGGGGGTCCGGTGCCGCAGCGGTTTCAACCAGGATCGCGCGATCCGCACCCATTGCCAGACCGGTTCGCAGTTGCTGTTGCGCGTCGCCCGGACCTATCGACACTACTACCACCTCGCCGGCGTCACCCCGTTCGCGAATTCTCAAAGCTTCCTCGAGCGCAATTTCGTCAAACGGATTGATGCTCATCTTGACGCCGTCGGTCTCGACTCCGCTGCCGTCAGACCTGACACGAACGCGTACGTTGTAGTCAACAACGCGTTTAAGACCGACCAGAATCCTGTCCACCGATCACGGCTCCCTGTGGTTGCCCTTGGGCATAGCGAATGTAATCAACGATCGTCGAGAAAAAAGGTATTCTGTCTGAGCGAATGCACTGGTACAAGGCGAAATCAACTAATCACCGGAGCTCGCCAACTGCCTGGCGACAGTCGACATGCAAAGATTTCACAGCATTATTTCCGCGAATGATCTGTTGGACAAGCTCGGTACGGAGCACTGGCACTTTGTCGACTGCCGCTTCGACCTGATGGCTATCGAGAAGGGCTACAAGGATTATCTTGCCGGCCATATTCCAGGCGCCGTGCATGCGAGCCTGGACAGGGACCTTTCAGGCCCGGTCCTCAGTCATTCCGGCAGGCATCCGCTGCCCGATCCGGAAGCGTTCGTGCACACACTCGAAGCATGGGGGATTTCCAACGCGGGTCAGGTCGTCGCATACGACTATGGTAGCGGCGCGATTGCGGCGCGATTGTGGTGGATGCTCCGCTGGCTCGGTCACACCGCGGTCGCGGTGCTGGATGGCGGGATCGCAGCATGGACCAGCGTCGGCGGGCCGGTGGAGCGCGTCGAGTCCAGCCCGCAAAAAGCGCACTTCAAGGCAAAACCCGCGGCCGCCGGCGTGCTGGAGCTTGCTGAGTTGCTGTACAAACGGCCGGGTCTGACCCTGGTCGACGCACGTGACCGGAATCGTTTCCAGGGCTTGGCAGAGCCTATCGACAAGGTGGCGGGCCACATCCCGGGTGCCCGGAACCTGCCGTATTCCGAGCTGGTGACTGCCGACGGCCGATTCCTCCCCGCAGAGGCAGTCAGGGACCGCCTGCTCGGAGTACTCGGGAACGCTGGTGCCTCGCCCTGGGCGGCGATGTGTGGCTCAGGCGTGACCGCCTGCCACCTGGCCCTGGCGGCGGAAGTAGCCGGGATTCCCGCACCACGGCTGTACGTCGGCTCCTGGAGCGAGTGGATTCGCGATCCTGGCCGCCCTGTCGCCAAGGGGCCTGGCTAGCACGAAGCGGCGCCCGCCCGGGCACCTGCGGGCCAACGATGAACTTAATGTTCGGCCGGCCGGTCAAAAAACCTGCAAGCAGTACCGGCAGGAGAGCAGGATGGTGCCTGTCATTGCCAGCTGTAGGTTCGGAAAAAACTATATGAAACAAATAGTAACGATACTTTTGTTTTGTTTTGCATTAACTCTAGGATCGGTGGGACACGCGCATTCGGAGCAAGATGAGTC
The DNA here is from genome assembly GCA_022615525.1 of Woeseiaceae bacterium. Taxonomy (GTDB): domain Bacteria; phylum Pseudomonadota; class Gammaproteobacteria; order Steroidobacterales; family Woeseiaceae; genus JAKEGN01. The sequence continues at coordinate 360 of JAKEGN010000113.1, read as the reverse complement.
GATCGACCGCAATGGATCCGATTGCATATGGATCCGTACTGTCCGAGACTATACAACTCTGGACGATCAGAACCTGCTGGTACGGGGATCGGGCAAAAGGACTTACCTGGTGACCCTGTCGTTCCCGTCTTTCGAATTGCGCTCGTCCATGGGGCTTGGTTTTTCGTCGCGAGACGATCAATTATGTCCTTACGGGGGTGACGGGATCGTCTTTAACGGATTATCCCGCGAGACCATCCGGATACGGTCAATAACGGAAGTCAGTTCGGACGAGGCCGAACAATTGATGGTCCAGTTCGGCAAGAAAGAGCCGAAAGAACAGCAGACAACGGCGCCGGAAACCGTCAAGGGCGCCGAGGT
>JAKEGN010000011.1 GCA_022615525.1 Woeseiaceae bacterium | reverse complement strand
GACACACCATCGAACCGCCGGCAGCAAAGCAATAACGACAAGCCTGAGAACCCTGGGGAGACAAAAAGATGAATCCATTGAATACCATTGCCGGCACCATCGTCGCGGGCTTTATTCTCGCGATACTGCTGGTGCTTGCAACCATGGGCGAGCACCTCGTTGCGGCGCCTGTCGCAAATTCCTTGATTATCTGGCTGCATGTGTTGGCGGGCATCACCTGGATCGGCCTGCTGTATTACTTCAATTTCGTCCAGGTGCCGGCGCTCGGCGCTGCCGCCAGTGACCAGGGTGGCCCCGGCGGCGCTGGAATCACCAAGTACGTGGCGCCGCGAGCCCTGCTTTGGTTTCGCTGGGGCGCCGTCGTCACCTGGCTGAGCGGCGCGACTTACCTTCTGCACATGGGTCAACTGGACGACGCGTTCGCACTCGGGATGCTTGGTACCCCCGTCAACAGCTATGCGATGACCATCGGTATCGGTGCGTGGCTCGGTACCATAATGCTTTTCAACGTCTGGGTGCTCATCTGGCCGAACCAGAAGAAGGTGCTCGGGATCGTCAAGGCCAGCGCCGAGGAAATTGCCAAAGCCAAGCGCGTCGCATTTCTTGCCTCGCGCAGCAATACCCTGCTCTCGATCCCGATGATCATGAGTATGGTCGGTGCCCATCACGGGTTCATCATGTAATTGGCTCGCAAGGCCAAAACGGAAGCCCGGCCATGCGCCGGGCTTCTTGTTTGCAGCACAGGCAGCGATGAGTATCACGGATAACGAGCTTCAGCCCATCGTCGAGATGAACGTGGCCAATGCCTTGCAAGAAGACATTGGCAGCGGCGACCTGACCGCCGCGCTGCTGCCGTCGGACCGGGAGTCCTCCGCAACGGTCATCACACGCGAAGCCATGGTACTGGCCGGGCGACCCTGGTTTGATGAAGTGTACCGCCAGGTCGATCCGGACGTTCACGTCACCTGGCACAGCGCAGATGGCGAACGGCTCGAACCCGGGCACAGCATATGCGCCTTGCGCGGCCCCGCGCGATCATTGGTCAGCGGCGAACGCTGTGCGCTGAATTTCCTGCAACTCATGTGCGCCACCGCAACGGTTACCGCCGAGTATGCGGCAGCAGTTGTCGGCACAGGAGCGCGCATCCTGGACACGCGAAAAACCGTGCCCGGACTTCGGCTGGCCCAGAAATACGCCGTGCGCTGCGGCGGCGGCGTCAATCACCGGCTAGGCCTGTTTGACGCCATCCTGATCAAGGAAAATCACATCCTGGCCTGTGGCGGTATCGAACCCGCCGTCGCCGCAGCACGTCGCATCCACCCAGACCTGCCGATCGAGGTCGAAGTCGAGACCATCGATGAGCTGTGCCAGGCACTCGCCGTCCGCTGCGAGCGCATACTGCTGGACAACTTCCCTATCGACGATCTCGATGACGCCGTGCGCATCAACCGGGCCGAAGGCAATCCACCGGCACTACTCGAAGCGTCGGGTGGCGTTACTCTGGCTGCAGTCAGGCGTGTTGCGCAGACCGGCGTCGATTTCATATCGATCGGCGCGATAACGAAAAACGTCAGGTCCATCGACCTGTCGATGCGTTTCGACTGAAAGGACGGGAGCTGCGCAAGTCCTCCGGCGAACCCGGTTCAGGCTACGGCTCTGGTCACGCGCTGCGGCTCGGACACTCCGTATCCTTGCGCATAGTCGATGCCCATGCCCCGCAGCATGGTGATGATCTCCGCATTCTCGGCGAACTCGGCGATTGTCTTCTTGCCGGTCAGGTGACCGATCTCGTTGATCGAGCGAACCATCTCCCTGTCGATCGGGTCGTGCAGGATTTCCTTGACGAAACTTCCGTCGATCTTCAGGAAATCGACCGGGAAATGCTTCAGGTAACCGAAGGACGACAGGCCCGTGCCGAAATCATCGAGTGCGAACTTGCAGCCCAGTTCCTTTAAGGCATTGATGAACCGGTTTGCCTGGGAGTAGCTCGCAATCGCTGCCGTCTCCGTGATCTCGAAGCAGATCTTGGTGGCATCGAGCCCGCTACGCTGGAACTGTTCGATCACGTAGGGCAGGAATTTCTCGTCGCCGAGGCTCTGGCCCGAAAGGTTGATGGAACAAAGCGACAACCGTTCGCGTTCGTCCGCCTCGGAAACCAGCCAGCGGAAGGCGTTCTGGATGACCCAGCGATCGATGTTCGGGGTGATGCCGTAACGCTCGGCCGCCTCGATGAAGAGACCGGGCGCAATAATGCTGCCGCTCTCATCCCGCATGCGCAGCAGCAGTTCGTAATGGGCGCCCTCGCCTTCCGACTGCAACGGCTGAATGGTCTGGCGGAACAGCTCGAACCGGTCCTCTTCCAGCGCATTGTTGATACGTGCGGCCCACTGCATCTCCCGCCGGCGGCGCATCAGATCGATGTCGTTTTCCTGGAAGCTGTGGATGCGGTTGCGTCCGGCCTCTTTGGCCGCGGAGCAGGCGCTGTCCGCGGCACTCAGTAATGCCTGTACGTCCTCGTTGTCGGCCGTGATCGGAACCACGCCGATGCTGACTCCGAGTCGGAAACTCCGGTCGTCCCACATGAACTTGAATTCACTGATGGCAAGGCGCAGCACTTCCGCGGTCTGCATTGCCTCATCCAGGCTGCAACTCTCGAGAAGTATGCCGAACTCATCACCGCCGAGACGTGCCAGCGTGTCGCGCCAGCGGATCTTCGATTTGAGCAATGCACCGAGTTGACCCAGCAAAGCGTCGCCGGCGTTATGACCACAGGAATCGTTGACGATCTTGAACTGGTCCAGGTCGAGGTAGCACAGCGCGTACGATGTCTCGCGGGCGCGGGCGCTCTTCAGGGCGCGTTCGAGGCGCGACTCGAATTCGCGGCGATTCACCAGTCCGGTCAGGATGTCGTGACTTGCATGGTAGCTGAGGCGCCGATTGAGCTCGCGTGACTCGCTGACGTCATGGAATACCAGCACGCCGCCGGTAACATCCCCCTTGCCGTCGCGGATCGGCGAGGCCGTGCTCTCGATGTAAAGCTCGTTGCCGTCACGGCGTATGAGCAGTGTCGGCCGTACCGACTTGATTGCCCGGTTACGCCGAATGGAAACGGACAGCGGATTCTCGAGCGGCTCGCAGGTCTCCTCGTGGAAACCGCGAAATATCTCGTCCACCGAACGTCCGCTCGCGTCGTCGACCTTCCAGCCCGTCAATTCCTCCGCAACCGGATTGATGTACTCGACATTGCAGCCGGCGTCCGTCGTGATG
>JAKEGN010000112.1 GCA_022615525.1 Woeseiaceae bacterium | reverse complement strand
GGCCTCCGCCGCCAGGGACGAGTACAGGTCAGGTCGGGAGTACGTGCAGTGGATCGCGAAGACGGGAGCCGTGCCGCAGGCGCGAGCGGACAAGCAGGCAGGGAGACCCATGGATTCCAGGCTGAGGTGCGGCAACTGCTGCAACTCATGATCCATTCCCTGTACAGCAACAAGGAAATCTTTCTTCGCGAACTCATATCGAATGCATCAGATGCCAACGACAAGCTCCGGTTTCTTGCACTCGCCGATCCGGCGTTGCTCGGCAACGATCCCGAGCTGAAAATTCGCATCGATTTCGATTCGAAGAACGGCGCGATCTCCGTGCATGACAATGGCATTGGCATGTCACGGCAGGAACTCATCGACAACATAGGCACGATCGCAAGGTCAGGCACGGCAGAGTTTCTCGGCCAGATGACCGGCGACAGCCGCAAGGATGCACAGCTAATCGGCCAGTTCGGCGTCGGCTTCTATTCGGCGTTCATCGTTGCAGACCAGGTAACCGTCGAAACCAGGCGGGCCGACGCGGCGGAGACTGACGGGGTTCGCTGGCAGTCGGATGGCAAAGGCGAGTATTCGATCGAGCCGTTGTTGCGTCGTGAGCGCGGCACCCGGGTGACATTGCATCTCAAGAAGGACGAGGCGGAATTTTCCGATCCCGCCCGGCTGCGCAACCTGATACGAAAGTATTCGGACCACATCGCCTTCCCGGTATTGCTCGCGGATGCGGGTCAGCCGGAGGTCGAGCCGCAGACTGTGAACACGGCTACCGCGCTCTGGACGCGCCCACGGTCCGATATCCGTGACGAAGAGTACCGCGAACTCTACAAGCACCTGTCGCATGACATGTCGGATCCGCTGGCCTGGAGCCATAACAAGGTGGAGGGCAAGCGGGAGTACACCAGCCTGTTGTACGTACCGGCGACGGCGCCGTTCGATCTTTGGAACCGGGAGGCGCCGCGTGGCCTGAAATTGTATGTGCAGCGCGTATTCATCATGGACCAGGCGGACCAGTTCCTGCCGCTGTACCTGCGCTTCGTCAAGGGCGTCATCGATTCCGCCGATCTGCCTCTCAACGTGTCGCGGGAATTGCTGCAGAAAGATGCGGGACTGGAAGCCATACGGGGCGCACTGACCCGTCGGGTGCTCGACATGCTGGAGAAGCTGGCTGCAAATGACGCCGATGGCTATGCCGGATTCTGGAGTGCCTTTGGCCAGGTATTGAAGGAAGGCCTGGTCGAGGATGCGCAGAACAGCGACAAACTGGCCGGCCTGATGCGTTTCGCCACGACCCGGTCAGAGGGGGAGAAGCAGGACCAGTCCCTGGATGACTACCTGTCCAGGGCGCCGCAGGACCAGGACCGGATCTACTACGTGCTCGGCGACAATCACGCGCAGGCGGCTGCGAGCCCGCATCTCGAACAACTTAAGAGCAGGGGCATCGAAGTCCTGCTGCTGACGGACAGGATAGACCCGTGGATAGTCGACCACCTCGAAGAATACCGCGGCAAGAAGCTGCAGGATGTCGGTCGCGGCCAACTCGAGCTGCCCGGCGAAGCCGGCGCGGCCACGGACAACGCGCTGGACGAGGAGTACCGGCCGCTACTCAAGAAAATCAGGCGCACGTTGAAGGAGCGCGTCGACACCGTCAACGTCAGCCGGCGCCTCGTCGATTCCGCCGCCTGTGTCGTTGCCTCCGGGCAGGATCTTGCGCCGCGGCTGCGTCGCATGCTGGAGGCCAGCGGCCAGAAGGTCCCGCCGACCAAACCGATACTGGAAATCAACGTCCGCCATCCGCTGGTGACACGGCTTTCCGCCGAAACGGACAACGTGCGATTCGCCGACCTGTCGCATATCGTGCTGGATCATGCGCTGCTCGCGGAAGGCGCGGCGCTCGAGAATCCGGCCGTTTACGTGCAACGTATCAACAGGCTGCTGCTCGACATGGAAAAAGCCGGCGTCTCGCGGGGCGTTGAATAAATCCTTCCGGGGCCGGCCCAGTCAGGTTTGCCTGCCCCGCATGTGCGGTACCACCAGGCAGCGTTCCAGTGCGCCGAATGACAGCTCGGTCAGGATGGCCAGTGCGGCGGCCGGGCCTGCACCTTGCAGTATCATCGCGCTGTCGTTAAGGGCGAGTCCGGTGACAATCGGATCACCGAGGCCGCCTGCACCGATGAACGCGGCCAGCGTTGCCGTACCGATGCTGATGACTGCAGCAGTCCTGATGCCTGAAATCACATGCGGCATCGCCAGCGGCAGGAGCACGTAGCGCATCTGTTGCCGGCGGGTCATTCCCATTGCCGCCGCAACCTGTTTGTAGCCCGGCGGTATGGCCAGCAATGCCGTGATCGTACTGCGCGCTATCGGCAGCAAGGAATAGAGAAACAGGGCGGCGATGGCGGGCACCTCGCCTATGCCGAGCACAGGGATGAGCAATGCCAGCAAGGCGATCGAAGGGACTGTCTGCAGCAGCCCGGTAAAATACAGGAAAACGCTGCTCGCACGCGGGTGCGCATACACCAGCGCGGCGACGCCGACGCCGGCCAGGATGGCGAGGGCCAGTGCGATACCGGTGAGTTTCAGGTGTTGCCGGGTGTTGCGCCACAATCCCGGTACCAGTTCCCCTTCCGCCTGTGCGGATTCGACCAGGCCTTCGTCCAGCAGCAGCGCAGCGGCAGCGTCGGCAAAACTGACCTGCGGATCGAGGACCTCGAGGTTCAGTCGTTGCATCCGCAGATTGTCGATTCTGCCGCTCAGCAACTCGATGACCGCGACAACGTCCTCCGGCAGATCGTCGCGCGTGAGGAAGGTTGCGCGATACTGCGGGAAGTAGGCGAGGTCATCGTGCAGCAGCAGCAGTTGCGAGCGCAGTATTTCCCCGTCGGTGGAATAGACGGCGGTGACGTCGAGTTTTCCACTGGTCAGGGCCTCGTATGCCAGGCTGTGCTCGATGCCGACAGCCGTCTGGTCGATGCCGTACCTGGATTTCAGGCCTGTCCAGCCATCGCTCCGGCTGAGGAACTCATGCGGCAGGCCGATCCTCAACTGACCGGCCTGTGCAAGGTCTGAGATGTTCTTCAGCTCGTGCTGCCGCGCGAAATCGGTGGTCACGGCGATGGCGTAGCTGTTATCGAAGCCCAGTGGCGCGAGCATTTGCAGCCGTTGGCCGGCAAGCGCCGTCTGAATGTCGTCAAAGTTCACGAGACCCGGCCGCTCGAGAATCACTTCCGTTACGGTGCCCGTGTACTCCGGATAGAGATCGACGCTGCCGTTCCGCAAGGCCTCGGACACGATCTTCGTGCCATTGAGTCCGAAGCGCCGCCGGACGTCGTATCCGCGGCTCTCAAGGAGTTGCGCGGCTGCTTCCGCCAGAATGTAGTTCTCGGCGAAATTCTTGCTGCCCACGACGACCGGGTCCGCCGCAGCCGCGACAGCAGCGAGCAGCAGCACTGCGAACAATACGGGACGAGTCATGCCCGCAACGCCCCGATCCCGGTACAGAGTTCGCGCACCTGATCACTCGCAGGATCGCTCATGACCTCCCGTACCGTGCCCGACTGCAGCACTTTCCCGGACATCATCACGACCAGGCGATCGGCGAGGGCCACGGCTTCCTGCGGATCATGGGTCACGATGATCGTCGAGACCGGCTCGACCTGGCGCAGGTGCAGAAACTCCCTGTGGATACTGCGCCGCGTCATGGTATCGAGGCCCGAGAATGGTTCATCGAGCAGCAGCAGTGCCGGCCGGAGCATCAATGCGCGGCACAATCCCGCCCGTTGCTGCTGGCCGCCCGACAATTCATGCGGGTATCGCTCCAGCACCCCGGGCGGCAACTGCATGATTCCGATCAACTCGGTCAGTCGGGTGCGGATTTCCTCCTGCGGCCGGCGATCCAGTATGGCCGGAAGAGAGATATTCCGCCCGACCGTCATGTGCGGGTACAGCGATATGTCCTGTACGGCATAGCCGATCCGCTTGCGCAGGCGTTGCAGATCGCAGCCCGCAAGGTCCCGTCCCAGCGTGCGCACGTTACCGGTATCCGGTTGGAGCAAACCGATGATAAGTTGCACCAGCGATGACTTGCCGCTGCCGCTGGTGCCAAGAATTGCCGACGTAAGGTTGCGGGGAAACGTCACAGAGACGTCCCGCAATGCAAGAACATCGCCGCGACGCAACGTCACATCGCGGATTTCCGCAGCAAGATCATTATCGCCGTCGCGTTCGGGCATACCGGCCACATTACGATATTTGCCGTTATCAGGCCACGATTCCTGTGTAAGGCCGGCTGTCATTATGACGATGCCCTGAGTCCTGCGGGCTGCTAGAATCGGTTGCCGTTTACGGAGACTCGCCCGATGAAAAAATCGACGACAAGCGCGCAGGACCTGGAAAAGCGGCTGACCGACGAACAATATTACGTGACACAGAAGAAGGGCACGGAGCGTGCCTTCACCGGCAAGTATGTCGATTACAAGGAAGATGGCACTTATGCCTGCATCTGCTGCGGGACCCGGCTGTTCAGCTCGGATCACAAATACGATTCCGGCTCGGGTTGGCCAAGTTTCTTTTTACCGCTTGCCGGTGATACCGTGAGAACTGCGCGGGACACAAGTCATGGAATGATTCGTACCGAGGTTGTGTGCAACAATTGCAACGCGCATCTCGGGCATGTTTTCGAAGACGGCCCGGCGCCGTCGGGATTGCGATACTGCATAAATTCAGCGTCCCTCGATTTCAGGAAAGCCGACTGACTCAGCTTATGCAGATGGATGCCAGATTGACTACCAGCCAGGGGAGAGAGATGAGAGTCATAGCCACGATTATCGGTATTGCCATGTGCTCGACGATGGCCGCCTGCGGACAACCCGATGACAACACCGAAAGCACTGCAGATTCGGCAGGTCAGCAGGCAGAGTCGGCAGGATCCGCAGAGATACCGGAATCGGTGGAGATCGTGCCGGGGTTGCACATGCGCATACTTCGCCAGGGGACCGGTGCGGTCGCGGAGTCCGGCCAGATTGCCATTGTTCACTACACCGGCTGGTTGTACGACGAAATGGCTGCGGACAAGCGCGGTGCAAAGTTTGACAGCTCCGTCGACCGCGGCGAGCATTTTCAGTTTCCGCTCGGAGCGGGACGCGTGATCAAAGGATGGGACCAGGGCGTGGTGGGAATGAAAGAGGGCGAGGTGCGGGAGCTGACGATTGCACCGGAACTGGCCTACGGTGATCGCAATGTCGGGAATGGCCTGATCCCGCCCGGTTCGACACTGGTCTTCGAAGTCGAGCTGGCGCGCGCCCAGAGCGTGGAACCGGAAATCGATCTGCCGGACGCTCCCCAGTAAGGATTGCTGCCCGCCCCGGCCGGACCCGGCGACGGATGGCGCCAAGGAACAACGTCTGCGGCATGAGTGTTGTAGCTGGTGACGAATGGCGTCAAGGTGTCGTGTCTGCCGCGCCTGTATCGTTGGCTTCCGCGAAACTGACAACGAATGACACCGCGCGCGCGTGCGGCGCAGCGGCATCGGCTGCAGCCAGTGACTTGATTCGCGTCGCAGGCAGGCCATGCCCGATCAGGTAGTCGACGATTGCCTGCAGGCGAGCTTCGCCGAGCTTGCGGTTGGCCGAACCGGCGCTCGAACCGCCGCCCGATTCGCTTGCCGGTCCGTCACCGTTGGCGCGTATCGAAATCATCGCACCGGGACAATCGGTGGCTGCTACGATCAGGCCGTCGAGCAACGCTTCGGCACCGGATTCGAGGCTCGAGGTGGCGACCGCAAACTCCAGCCTTCGGGTTTTCAGTACGGCGTCGAACTGCCGGCGACAAAGCATGGTGAAATCCGCCGTCGACGGAACGTCGATTACGCGAGTGTCCAGACGCATGCCGGACAGCAATGACGCGTCGAGCCTGGCCCGCGCGTCGTTCCAGGAAGCCGGGTCGGTGGTAACGCCGCTTATCGATACACCGGTCGCCGTGACTTCAGCCTCCGAGAACTGTGTCCAAAGCATGGCGCGCAAGGTGAGTTCCGTGACCAGTGCCCAGCCGGGCGGCAGGAACTCCGCTTGCTGCAGATGGAATGCAACCGGGGAGGACGACGGCGCATTTCTGGCGGCAACATCGCGCAGTATGGCTTCGTGCGCAACTGAGCTGACCTGCCCGGCAACGGAAATACCGGACACGTCGCGTTTGATAAAGAGGTACGGTGATTCGGGCAGCGATTCTGGCGGTGATTCCGGACTGTCCCCGGTGATTTCGCAGGACGCCGCGACGCGGGTGCAGGAAAGCTGCACCGCCAGCGCGAATCCAATCAGCACGATTCGCGCCAGGGACACGATCAGGAAGGGTTATTGTGCTTCTGCTGTTGCAGCATCCGCGCCTGGCCGATCCAGTCCTCACGGTAGATCCTGCTGCGGAAACCCTTCAGTTGCCGTGCAACACGCTCTATGTCGAATTCGGTCATCGCCGCTATCTGCGCATAGCGGAAAAAGCCGAGATCGTGCAGGGTCTTTTCTATCGACGGGCCCACACCCTTGATTTGTCTAAGGTCGTCTTTGTCATCGACTCCGCTCGCGTGGTTGCCCGATGTCATGACGTAAGGTGGACTGGCCTCAGCAGGCTCCGTATTCAACGGCGCGGAATTCACGGCACTGTCCGCGTGACCCGTTCCTGGCGGTATCGCGCCGTCGGCACGATAGTCGTCGGGGCCGACATTGTTCTCCCCGGTTGCCGGGGATGCCGCGACTCTCGCCCACGGCCCGTCGTCGTCGGGCGTGTCAATCGGCGAGTGGTCCAGATCGCCGTCCTCGCGCAGCCAGGCGGAGAGTGGCACGGCGTCGTCATCGATCTGGTCCCGCAGCCCGCTGACAGGGTTCTCCGCGGTCTCGTCGTGCGGCTCGTTGGATGCATCGAGTCCTTTCGGCAGCGTTTCGGCATCGACCGGGTTGATACGCGTATTCTCCGAGTTGATGACGTCCTCAAGGTCCGCAATCCTCACCCGGGTGCTGTCCAGTTCGGATTGCGTGGCATCCCGGTCGGCACGAGCGAGGTCCAGTTCCGTGCGGGCCTCGTGAAGTTCGGTGCGAGCCTGGTCGAGAGCGTCACGGGCTTCCGTCAATGCCACCTGTGCTTCTGCAAGGTCGGCCCGCGCTGCGGATAACTCGTTTTCCAGCTCCCGGGCCTCCTCGTCGCGTACCCGGTAGCGATCGACGAGGGGCGGCACCCGGCTGCGCCAGGTCGCCAGGTCAGCCGTCAGCTTCTGGATCTTCGCATCCCTTTGCTGCATGGCCTGTTCGATGGCGCTGTCCCGCGCGACCTTGCTGCGCAATTCTCCCTGCATGCGCTCCCTTTCGGCGACAGCCACCTCGAGATTGCTGCGCACTTCCTTGAGTTGGCGTTGCACATCGTCGCGCCGCTGAAAAGCCTCTTTCAGCGACTCGGACAATTCCTTCGCCCGCAATGTCGAGTCCTTCATGGATGCCTGGTACTGGCTGATCTGTTCCATGAGGCTCTTGTTCTGCTTGGCGAGACGGTCGTGCTCTGACTGCTGGGATTCGATCTGCTGCTGCCAGCCCGCGTTGATGGCAATTTTTTCCTTGGCGCTGCGATCACCGCGCAGAACCCAACCGAGGATCATGCCCGCAACAAGCAACAGCGCGAGCAGCGCGACCGTCACAGCAGTGAATTCAGGCATAAGCGATCCTATCCTGTCGTTACGACGCCATGCGAATCCGTTCCAGCATTTTGAGGACCTCGTCTATCTGCGCGACCGCCCAGTCGATCTGCGAACGGTCGATGACCAGCGGGGGCGCCAGGCGCACCACGGTTTCATGCGTTTCCTTGCTCAGCAGGCCGCGCCGCATCAGTTCCTCGCAGACGCGCCTTGCGCGTGCCTGCGCCGGATCTATTTCGATGCCGATGAACAGCCCCCGGCCCCGGACGTCTGCTATCAATGGGCTGCGCAGCGCCTGCAGGCGCTCAAGCAGGTATTTTCCTTGCTCCGCGCTGGCTTCGGCGAGCTTTTCCTCCACCAGGACGTTCAGGGACTCGAGCCCGATTGCAGCGGACAGCGGGTTGCCGCCGAAGGTGCTGCCGTGGTCGCCGGGTGTGAACACATCCATGACCTCGCGACGTGCCAGGAACAGCGAAACCGGCATGATGCCGCCGCCCAGAGCCTTGCCGAGCACCAGTCCGTCCGGGACCACCCCTTCGTGCTCGCAAGCGAGGAACTTGCCGGTACGGCCGAGCCCGGTCTGAATCTCGTCGGCGATCAACAGGACATTGTGCCGGCGACAAAGGTCCTGGCAGGCCCTGAGGTAACCGTCGGGGGGGATGATGATGCCCCCTTCGCCTTGTATTGGCTCGACGAGAAACGCCGCCGTATTCCGCGTAATGGCGCGTTCGAGCGCCCCGATATCGCCATAGTCAACGAGTTTGAATCCCGGCGGAAAGGGTCCGAAACCGCTTTGGTACTGCGGTTCGTCGGACATCGCGACGACAGCAATGGTGCGGCCGTGAAAGTTGCCCGAGCAGGCGATGATCTCTGCCTGCCCCGCGGCGACGCCCTTGACCTGATAAGCCCACTTTCTCGCCGCCTTGATGGCGGTTTCCACGGCCTCCGCGCCGGTATTCATGGGCAATCCACGGTCCTGCCCCGTGAGTTCACAGGCGCGCTTGAGGAACGGCCCCAGCGTATCGGAGTGAAAGGCGCGGGAAACGATGTTCAGTTTCGCGACCTGCTGCTGCACCACGTTTACAAGGCGCGGATGACAATGGCCATGACTCACCGCCGAGTAGGCGCTCATCATATCCAGATACTTCCGGCCGTCGACGTCCCATACCCAAACGCCCGAGCCACGTGTAAGGACCACCGGCAAAGGATGATAATTGCGCGCGCAATAGCTGTTTTCCAGTTCAATCTCGGCGTTCATCTGAGGCCCTTCCGGACGTTGCGGGAGCTTTGATCTGAAAATCGCAGATCGCATAAGGTCATAATTTTACAGCAATATCGGGCCATCAGGCCAGCGCCGGGGCAGGGCAGGTTTGCTGCGCCGCGAGCATTGCCGGCTTGCCCGGCCCGGGCTCATGACACAGGCTGCGGGCTGGTTGCAGCGAGTCCAGGCCCGTTTGCGCGAGTTATGACCAGACCACCCGATGCGGAATTGCTGATGCTGAGCGGGCCGGCCGGCCGGCTCGAGGCCGTACTCGAGACGCCCGCCGACGGGAAAATCGATGGATGCGCCATTGTCTGCCATCCGCACCCGCGGCAGGGCGGCACGATGCACAACAAGGTCGCACATATGCTTGCGCGCGCTTTCGTCAATCGGCAAATGGCCGCTCTGCGCTTCAATTTTCGCGGGGTCGGCAAGAGCGAGGGGCTTTACGACGAAGCCAGGGGCGAACTTCAGGACGCCCTGGCGGCTGCCCGGTGGCTGCAGGGTCGCTATGCGGGGTTGCCGCTGTGGTTCGGCGGCTTTTCCTTTGGCGCAGCCATAGCCATTCGGGCGGCGGCGGAGTTCGGAGCCGCAGGCCTGGTCAGTGTCGCTCCCGCCGTCTCGCGTTTCGCCGGGGGCATGAGCAAGCAGCCGGCCTGCCCGTGGCTGATCGTGCACGGTGACAAGGACGAGCTGGTCAACATCGGCGAAACGATCGAGTGGGTGCAAACACTCGGGCCGGGTCCGGTGCTCGAGGTCTTCGAAGACACCGGCCACTTTTTTCACGGCCGATTGCTGCGCCTGCGCAGCGCGGTCGAAAACTTCATCGGCGGAGTTCGGGGACAGTGACCGACCTCCAAAAAAAAACCGGGCGAGCGGCCCGGTTTTGTTTCGGCATCGAAGCAGCGGCTGGCGCTGCATCTGCCGCAAAGTGCGGGATTCGATCCCTGCTTACTTGACCATGTCCTTCAGGCCTTTCAGCGCCGCCACTTTCACAACCTTGGTGGCCGGCTTGGCCTTGAACATCATTTGCTGGCCGGTGAACGGATTGACGCCCATACGTTCCTTGGTTGCCGGCTTCTTCACGACGCGCATTTTCAAAAGGCCCGGGACGGTGAAAATTCCCGGTCCGTTGCGACCGCCGAGATTCTTCTTGATCTGACCCGCCAGTGAATCAAACACAGCGGCTACGTCTTTTTTTGTCAGGCCGGTATCTTCAGAAATGCTGGCGAAGATTTCGGATTTGGTTGGTGCCTTGCTTGCTGCCATGAAAAATAAACTCCCGAAAAAAGAAAAAACGGGCGAAGCCCGTGAAAAATGCTGCGCGACGATACCACAAGATCGCCGGATTGGTAAGTCAGGACCCGCGTTTTAGTCGTATTTTCAAGCGTTTTTTGGCAATCCGGACGATTTTGACCTCAGTTCGTATAGAACTGTCGCTTAAACCGAACAGTCGATGCTTCGCTGGATCCCTCGGGGGTGACGCTGATATCGAATACCAGGGTCTCCTGGTTGGCCACCGGTGTTTCACCGATATAGTAGATCGCTTCCTGTTCCTGAATTTTCCGCATCACCACGTTCTTCATCTGGCCGGTCAGGTTCACCGTCTTGACGGTTACCTCCGCCGTCACAGGCCTGCCGCTATCGGCTTCCAGAATCGCCACGTTCAACATGGCGCGATTCTTGCTGCGCAGGATGTCGTACGCGCGGGCAACCTCGGGTGGCAGCTGCTCGGTGAGTTGGGCGCTGAAGTGCACAACATGGCTGCCGATGTCGGACGAAGACGCGCCTGCCGGCTGTGCCTCCGGGACCGTGGCATTCTCGCCCGGGCCTCCGCAGGCGACCATGGCGGAAAACAACGACAGAGTGACAATTCTTGTAGTCAACTTCATATGCACCGTCCCCCGGTACGGAAACCGCTCTGACAGCAGCACTATAGACCATTGCCGTCTTGCGGCCTAGACGCACACCGGCTCAGGGAATCGCCGGCAGGAGGTCGGTCAACACCATGTTCAGTGCGATCAAAAGTACGATCGCAATATAAGCCGAGAGATCGATGACACCCAATGGCGGAACCAATTTGCGGATCGGCTGCAATAGC
>JAKEGN010000111.1 GCA_022615525.1 Woeseiaceae bacterium | reverse complement strand
GGTGTCGCGAGCGCTGCTCGCTTCTACAGGGGCAAGGGGCGGAAATGGTACGCTGTCCCGATGTTTACTTATCTCGATCCCGCCGTGCGGGCCAAGCTTGTGATGGGCGGCAAGCTTATCGGCCTGGACCGGGACGGCCGCCTGCCTACGCAAGGCCACCCTCCCGTCATCAGTATGCTCGGGCCCATACCGTTGCCTCTGCAACGGGGCGGCCGGGAATATCGCGCCGTCTGGTACGCGGCGGTACGCCACACCGAGCTTGCCAAGGTGCAGCTGCTTGCCGACAGCCTTATCGAGCAGGATGCGCGGCAATCCTTTGCCCTGCTGGCGTCGTCCATGGCGGTCAACAGTGTGCTCCTTTTCGGTGACCGGGAGGCATGGACCCATCCGCTCGTGCGCGTGCATTCGAGTTGCCTGACCGGCGATGTGTTCGGCTCGCAGCGATGCGAGTGCGGTCCGCAGTTCGTCTCGGCGATGGAGCGCATCGACAGCGACCGCCAGGGAGGAATCATCGTCTACATGTCGGGTCACGAGGGCCGCGGTATCGGTCTCTGGGCCAAGGCAGCCACCTATCTGCTGCAGGATGCCGGCGAGAACACCTACGAGGCCAATCGCTCGCTCGGACTGCCCGATGACTCGCGCGATTTCAGCGACGCCGCGGTGCTGCTCAAGTACTTCCTCGGCGGGAAACCGTTTCGTTTCCTGACCAACAACCCGAAGAAGGTTGCCGACCTCGAGGGGCAGGGACTGCAGGGCATCACCCAGGTCAAGCACGTCACGGGCGTGACGGAAGCCAACCGGCGTTACCTGGCCGCAAAACGCGATTGGGGTCACCTGCTGGAAGCGGACGATCTCGGCAGGGAGTGATTCCTTTTATTGCCGCCACAGGCGCGTGTTCGGCGGCCGTTCCTCGAAGTCCGAACGAAATGGATTGATGTCCAGTCCGCCGCGCCGGTTGTAGCGTGCATACACCGTAAGCTGCCCGGGCGTGCAGCGCGACTTCAGGTCTACAAATATTTTCTCGACGCAAGCCTCGTGAAATGCTTCGTAATCGCGAAACGACACCAGGTATTCGAGCAGCGCGCCGCGATGAATCTTCGGACCGCGATAGGAAATCAGGATGCTGCCGGTATCCGGTTGCCCGGTGACCGGGCACAGGCTGCGCAACAAATGCGAGTGCAGGCTCTCGGATACCACGGAGTTCAAATCCGAACGCAGCAGGTTCGCGTCGACCGTCGTCGCGCCGAAACGTGCCGGTTCATTGTCGATGCAGGTACCCGGCAGGACCGAAACGGCGCAGCTCGCGGCATCGCTGTCGGTTCGCAGGCTCACGGCGACGGCGCAGCCCGCACAGGTTTCCAGGTCCCGCGCAATGAGCTCGCGCACGGACGCGGCAGACGGATAGCGTGTCGCAGCCAGCGAGTTCAGGTAGAGCTTCAGCGACTTGGACTCGATGAGTTTCGGTGAGCTCGCCGGAACACGAATTTCCGCAACGGCAACCACCGGTCTTCCCTGCAGGTCGAGCCAGGATAATTCCCAGGCATTCCACAGGTCCTCGCCCTGGAAAGGCAGCGCGGCGCCGATGCCCAGGCCCTGCCGTGCCGCATCCCGCGATACCGCGTACAGCACGTCCGGGGCATAGTCGCGCGGACTGGGCGTGGCCCGACCTAACGGGATTTCTCTGGATTTACGCATAATCGTGGCGACGGCGGGCCTCGGACATATCCTCCCGCGAATCCCGGTGGAAAAGCGGCGGTCCCTGCACAGGCGGCTAGTGTAATATAGCGGCCATTTTTTTGACCCCGGACGGCACCCTTGTTGCAGCTACTGGCCAACGCCCGCGTATTTGCGCCGGAAGATCGTGGAGTTCAGCACCTGCTTATCGGCGGCGGGCGCATACTCGCGATGTCGGGCAACCGCGACGATCTCGCATCGAAAAACGTGGCCGTGATCGATATCGCCGGGCGCCGGCTCATACCGGGGTTCATCGACGGCCACGCGCACGTAACCGGCGGGGGCGGGGAGTCCGGATTCGCCAGCCGCGTGCCGCCGCAGCAACTTGGCCGTTTTACGACCGCCGGCGTCACCACGGTCGTCGGTGTGCTGGGAACGGACGATACGACTCGCGATACCCGCTCGTTGCTGGCGCAAACCCGCGCGCTGCGCGAAGAGGGCCTCGGCGCGTGGTGCCACACCGGCGGTTATCACCTGCCGCCGGTCACGCTGACCGGCAGCGTTCGCGACGACATCGTTTTTCTCGATCCCGTGATCGGTGTCGGCGAAGTGGCATTGAGCGATCATCGCTCCAGCCAGCCCACCCTGGACGAGTTGCTGCGTCTCGCCAGCGATGCCCACGTCGCCGGGATGATTTCCGGAAAAGCCGGCATCGTGCACCTGCATCTCGGTGACGGCAGCCGCGGACTCGAGCTGGTCCGCCGGGCGCTGGACCGCAGTGAACTGCCCGGACGGGTCTTCAATCCGACGCACGTGAACCGCCGCAAGGCGCTGTTCGACGAAGCGCTGCAACTCACACGGCGAGGCTGCAGCATCGACATTACGGCATTCCCGGTTGATGAAGCAGAAGATGCCTGGCCGGCGCATGTTGCACTGTTGCGCTACCTGGATTCCGGCGCGCCGGCCGAGCGGGTTACCGTGAGTTCCGACGGCGGCGGTTGCCTCCCGGTATTCAACGACCAGGGTGAGATCACCGAAATGGACGTCGGGCGGCCATCC
>JAKEGN010000110.1 GCA_022615525.1 Woeseiaceae bacterium | reverse complement strand
GTCAGGTCTGCGCCTGCTGCCTGCATTTCCGCTTTGAAGGCGTCGACCTCGGCCTGCGGCACGAACGGGTCGTCGGCACCGTGCGCCACCAGGATACGTGCCTTGATCGCGCCCGGTGCTGCCGGTGACGCAGTGCCGAGGCTGCCGTGAAAACTGGCGACGCCATCGAGTTCCATGCCGCTGCGCGCCATGTGCAATACGACAGCACCGCCGAAACAATAGCCGATCGCCGCAATCTTTTGCGGGTCGGTCGATTCGTGGTCCTGCAGAAGTTTCATGGCGGCCTCGAATCGCTCGGTGCCCGCCTGCATGTTGTTCATCACTTCCATCGCGAACTTCTGGGCATCTTCAGGATGTGTCGCCAGCTTGCCGTCCCCGTACATGTCGAGGGCGAATGCGGTATAGCCCATCTCGGCGAGCATCCTTGCGCGATCCCGCACGTAATCATTGTGACCCCACCACTCGTGCACGATCAGCACACCGGGGCGCGCGCCCGTGCGTGCGGCATCGTAGGCGAGGTACCCCTTGAGTGCCGCACCGCCTGCTTCGTAACTCACTTCCTCGGCGACGATTTGGATTTCAACCGGCGCCGCGGCTTGCTCCGCCGGCGCGGACGTTGCGCCTGGCGGCGTCGCTGCACGCTCGCCGCAAGCCGAGGCGATGATCGAGATCAGGATAAGGAGGAACCTGGGTGACGTGGACATGTTGACACTCCTGATAATGACTGTAGCCCTTCGATAGTGCCGGAAGTCTAGCAACAAATGCCGGAAATGCCGACGTTGGCGGCCCTCGCGAATCGACCGGGGAACCCCGCGCAATAGCTGCGATCGAAGAGCCTCACCGTTTGCCCGCTTTCCCCTATAATCCGCCCCCATGACCAGCTTCATCGCCGAACTCGGGAGACGCAATGTACTGCGGGTCGCGACCGCGTACGCGCTGGTTGCGTGGATCATCATCGAAGCCGGCTCGGTATTGCTGCCGACCTTCGGTGCGTCCGAGCGGTTCTTCCAGCTTTACGTCATCGCCGTCATCGGCGGATTCGTCGTGTCCGTTGTATTCGCCTGGGTATTCGAACTGACGCCAGAGGGCGTGCGCCTCGACAAGAACGTCGACCGGGCAGCGGCCGTCGATCCTGCCGCAGGGCAGAAGATGAATTATGTGATTATTGCGCTGCTGCTCATAGCATTGGCGGTATCGATCACATTCAACGTTACCGGAATTCGTGAAGACGTAACGGAATTCGCAAGTCCCGGCCGGTCGATCGCGGTTTTGCCATTTACCAGCCGCAGTGACGACCCGGAAAACCGCCTGTTCGCCGACGGCATCCACGATGACCTGCTGACGAAGCTGGCGAACATCAAGGCACTCAAGGTCACTTCGCGTACGTCCGTGATGGGTTACCGGGACGAGAAACGAAACTTGCGGGAGATCGCCGCGGAACTCGGCGTCGAGACCATACTCGAGGGCGCGGTCCAGAGAGTCGGCGACAACGTGCGCATCAACCTGCAGCTGATCGATGCGCGCACGGATGAACACCTGTGGGCGCAGACTTACGACCGGCCATTGACTATACAGAACATATTCTCGATCCAGAGCGAGATTTCGGAAGCGGTGGCCGCCGCCTTGAAAGCGACCTTGTCGCCCGATGAACAGGTACGCATGGCAGTTGTACCGACACGCGACCTTCGCGCGTACCGCCTGTTCACGGAAGCCAAGACCAATCTCTATGCACGCCGCCTGGAGACCATACGCAAGGCGCGCGAGCAGTTCCAGGAGGCCATTACCCTCGATCCGCAATACGCGGAGGCGCATGCGGGACTCGCGGAAAGCACTTTGCTGCTGATGATCAATCACAAGGGCCTGCCCGAGCCCGAAGCCATAGCGGCGGCGCAGGCAAGCCTTGATAGAGCTCTTGAACTGGACCCGAAGCTCGCGGACGCTTATGCCATCCTCGGCCTGCTGAAATTGACGGTCTGGGGCCAGACGCGGCTCGGACCCGAGAATCTCGACGCAGAAGCGGCTTTCCGGCGCGCCATATCTCTGAACCCGAATCACGCCAGTGCGCACATGTGGTTTGCCTCGTTGCGTGACAGCGAGGAACGCCTGGACGAGGCCATCGACCTGTACCAAAAGGCCATCGAACTCGATCCGCTGGCACGCATCCCCTATTCCAACCTGCCGACGATCTATGCCAAGAAAGGCCAGGCAGAGGAAGCCATGCAGCTCTGGCTCAAGGCGGTACGCATCCACAGCGACTGGCCCACGATCTATGAATACATTGCAATCCAGCTCTGGGGGCTCGGGCGACTGGACGAGGCTTATGCGTGGCATCAAAAGGCCATTGAAGTCGGTAACGACCCGACGGTCGGCGGCAACATGGACCTCGGCATCCTCATCGAACTTGGCGAATTCGACAAGGCGCGAGCGGCGCTCGACGGACTGGCCGAGACACATCCGTTTCACTCGCTGGCCGACGGCTTCAGGATGTTGCTGGACGCCCGCTATGCCGATGCGCAACGCCTGTTCGTCGAGGCATTGGAGCTCGGGGAGGTTCCACCGCGTTTTGTGCTGCCATTGGCTGCCGATACCGCGCTTTTGGCAGGCGACCTGGTGGCGGCCAGGAAGTACACGCTGGCGGCGACCCCGATACTCGCGACCGATGCGCGCGTAACCATCGACAGGAACAGCGCGCGCGACGCCGTGAAGCTCGCCTATATAGAACAACGTGAAGGTCATGCAGAAAAAGCGCTCGAACTCCTGAATGCCGCGCTGATTGCAATCCGCGACCTGCCGCGTGTCGGCAGCTATGGCTTTGGCATACGTGACGTGCAGATCTACGCCTTGCTCGGCCGTACCGAGGACGCGCTGGCAGCATTTCGCGATGCCATCGATCAGGGCTACCGGGGATCCATCATGTTCGACGGCTGGCTGCTGGAAATGGATCCTTTCCTCGAGAGTATCCACCAGGACCCGCGCTTCGTGCTGATGAACGATGAACTCGATCAATACCTCGAAGCAATGCGGCAGAGCCTGATCGCGGCCGAGGAGACCGGCGACTGGGACGGTCTTCGGGCAAAGGTCGAGCGCATCTGATTCGACCGGGCGCCGGAGGAATGAGTAGTGAGCCGCAACGTCAATAACTGCATTCGAACCCGCATGCGGCGCGCGTGGCCCTTGCTTGCCGGTTTGCTTGCGGCCGCTTGCGACACAGCGCCGCCACTGCCGGCGGATCGGGTATACCTGAACGGTGCCGTGTATATTTTCGACGACGAGCACCGCAAGGTCGAGGCGCTTGCCATTCGCGACGGCGTCGTGGTCTTTGCCGGCTCATCCACAGCCGCGGCACGATTCATCGACGACCGGACCGAGGTTACGGATCTCCGGCAGCGCATGTTGATGCCGGGTTTCCACGATGCCCATGCACACGTCATTGCAGCCGGGCTCGCCAAAGCCGGTTGCAATCTGGAAGACGAGCGCGATCACGATCTGATACGGGAAATTCTCGAGGCTTGTGCCGGCAGCGGCGACGTCGGTCCGGATGAGTGGGTGCGGGGTTCGCGCTGGCCGCTCGCAGCGTTTGCCGACGGACGACCGCCGATACAATGGCTGGACGAGATATTCGGTGGCAGGCCGGCGTATTTCGTGGACTCGTTTGCGCACAGCGCCTGGGTCAGTTCGCGCGCACTGCAAATTGCCGGCATCGATCGCAACACGCCGGACCCGGCGAACGGCGTCATCGAGCGGGATACGCAAACCGGAGTCCCGGTAGGCGTGCTCCGGGACTCGGCGATGGACCTCGTGGCTCGCCATTTGCCCGAGCCCACGGCGGCGGAACTGGCCGCTGCATTGAAGGCCGCACTCGGCGACGTGCGCCACTACGGCATCACCGCCTACATCGAACCCGGACTGTCAGAGCCTTATCTCCTCGCCTACCGGGACGCAGACCAGTCGGGCAAGCTGACAGCGCGGGTGCTGGCTTCGTTGTCGCCGCTCGCCTGGGATGCCGGCCGTTTCGGCGACGAGATATTCGACCTGCTGGAAAAGCGCGCGGAGTACCGCGGCAAATACCTGCGCACCGATTCCGTCAAGGTGTATGTTGACGGCGTCATCGAGACCCGGACCTCGTTCATGCTCAAACCCTACAGCGGTGGCGGTAATTTTCCACCCTTCTATCCCGCGGACGAACTGGCGGGGCTATACCAGAAACTCGACGCCATGGGTTTACAGATACACACGCACGCCATCGGCGATGGCGCCATCCGCCTGGCGCTGAATGCCTATGAGCTTGCGCGGCTGGCGAACGGCCCGAACGACAATCGCCACCAGATCGTGCATCTGCAGTTGATAGACGCAGAGGATATACCGCGGTTTCCCGCGCTGGACGTTGCGGCGAATTTCCAGTGTCTCTGGTGTTACCCGGACGATTACATCGATGTAGCGGTTGGCATCGTCGGGTCCGAACGCGTCAATCGTTTCTATCCTGTCGCGAGCGTTGCGAAAAGCGGCGGACTGGTCGTCGGCGGCAGCGACTGGGATGTCTCATCATTGAATCCGCTCGATGCAATCGAGACCGCGGTGACCCGGCAGAATCCTTACACTGATCAGGGTCCCGTCCTGGGTTCCGGCGAAAACATCGACCTGCAGCTCGCGATCGACATGTATACACGCAATGCGGCACGGGTCATGCGCCTCGATACGGTCAGCGGCTCGCTGGAGGTGGGCAAACGCGCTGACCTCATCGTACTGGACCGCGACCTCTTCGCCATCCCGGTTCATGAAGTGAACGAAGCGCGCGTCCTGCAGACGCAGATCGATGGAATAGAAGTCCATACAGACCGTTCATTTTAGGAACCGGCAGCGCCGCATGGTGTTTCCGCAAGCGCCCGCACCGTGCACGGTGCGTCCGGACAACCTATACTGCCGTATGCCATTCCAAGCCAAATCAAGAAAGGAAACACAATGAAGTTTTGCCGAACAAAGCTCGCGTCCGGATTCATGGCGCTCGTGTTCATGCTGGCCGGATGCGGCGCCGCCGATAAGGAGACACCGGCTGAGCAGAACGGCAGCCGGGCGCTGCAGATTGCACGCACGGCCATCATCGTGGATGGCCACGTCGACGTGCCCGACCGGGTCGCCCTGGAATGGGTTGACGTGACGCAGGCTACCGATGGCGGTGATTACGACTATCCGCGTGCAGTGGCAGGTGGGCTGAACGCGCCTTTCATGTCGATCTATACGGCAGCCGGGCTCGAAGCGGAAGGTCGGTCACGGGAAACAGCCGAACACCTGATCGATCTGGTCGAGAAAATTGTCGCAACGGCGCCGGAGAAACACGCCATCGCCCGCTCTCCGGCCGACATCGAAAAGCATTTCGCGGCAGGAATCATCTCGCTGCCGCTGGGCATGGAGAACGGTTCGCCGATCGAGGGTGACCTTGCCAATCTCATGCATTTCTACGATCGCGGCATACGCTACGTGACCCTGGCGCACGGGCTATCGAACCACATTGCCGATTCGTCGTACGACACGAACCGTCAATGGGGAGGCCTCAGCGAGTTCGGTGTCGAAGTCGTGCGCGAAATGAACCGGCTCGGCATCATGGTCGACGTCAGTCACATTTCAGACGACGCGGTCCTGGACGTGCTCGAGGTAACTACCGCGCCGGTGATTGCATCCCATTCCTCGGCGCGCCATTTCACGCCGGGGTGGGAACGCAACCTGTCGGACGACCTGATCGTTCGCCTGGCCGCGAACGGCGGCATTGTCATGATCAACTTCGGCTCGGCCTTCATCAGCAAGGAGGCCTATGACTACAGCCTGGCGCGCCGTGACGCATATGTTAAATATCGTGAGTCGAACAGCCTCGAAGCGAGTGACGAACTGGAGGATACCTTCAACCGCAGCTACGCTGCCGAACACGGTGCGTATCCTTACGCCACCCTCGACCAGGTCCTGGACCACTTTGATCACGTGGTGCGACTCACCAGCGTGGACAACGTCGGTATCGGTTCGGATTACGACGGGGTCGGCGACAGCTTGCCTATAGGGCTGAAAGACGTTTCGACCTATCCGAACCTCATCGAGGGTTTGCTGAACCGCGGCTACACCGAGGAGGACATACGCAAGATCCTGGGCGGCAATCTGCTGCGTGTATGGCGGGCAGTCGAGGCGGTTGCGGCAATCAGCTGAAGGGCCTGACGACAATACGGGGGAGTTCGCGTGCTGACATTCCATCGCTCGAGTGCAAGACTGCTGCTTTCGTTCCTGCTCCTGCTGACATACGCATGCAGCTCGGGGGAGAACGATTACGACGTCATTCTGCGCGGCGGCACGATCTACGACGGTCTTGGAAACGACCCGGTGGTGGCGGACCTCGCCATAACCGGTGACACGATCGCTGCAATCGGCGACCTGCGCGAGTCCAGCGCGAACAAAACTTACGATGTCCGCGGCAAGGCAGTCGCTCCGGGATTCATCAACATGCTTTCCTGGTCCACGGAATCACTGATCGAAGACGGCCGGGGCATGAGCGACATACTGCAGGGCGTGACACTCGAAGTGATGGGCGAAGGTTTTTCGATGGGGCCGCTGAACGACGCGATGAAGCAGGATCTGCTGGCGCGCCAGGGCGACATCACTTACGAAGTCAGGTGGTCGACGCTCGGCGAGTATCTCGATTACCTGGTCGAAAGAGGCATCTCGCCGAACGTTGGGTCCTATGTCGGCGCCACCACGGTGCGCATTCACGAGGTAGGTTACGACGACCGTGCGCCCACCGCAGAAGAACTCGGCCGCATGCAGGAACTGGTTCGCGTCGCCATGCGGGAAGGTGCCCTCGGAGTGGGATCCTCCCTGATCTATGCACCTGCGAGTTTCGCCAGCACCGAAGAGCTCATGGCACTGGTGCAGGCAGCGGCCGACTACGGTGGCGCTTACATTTCGCATATACGCTCCGAAGGCAATCGTCTCGAGGAAGGCGTGCAGGAGCTGATCAAGATCGCCAGCGTGACCGGGGCGCCTGCCGAGATCTATCACCTCAAGGCGGCCGGCAAGCAAAACTGGCACAAATTCGACAAGGTCCTGCAGCTGATCGAGGGAGCACGGGAAGCAGGACTTCCGATTACGGCGGACATGTACGCTTATACGGCCGGCGCCACCGGCCTCGATGCGTCCATGCCACTCTGGGTACAGGAAGGCGGACATGATCGATGGGTGGAGCGCCTGCGTGACCCGCAGATTCGTGCCAGGGTAGCCGGGGAGATGCAAAGGCCGACCGACGAGTGGGAGAACTTTTTTGTCCAGGCGGGGCCGGAAAACATGATCCTGCTCGAGTTCCGCAACGCGAAACTCAAACCGCTGACCGGGCAGACTTTGCTCGAGGTCGCGGAGGCCCGCGGCACGTCACCGGCAGAAACAGCCATCGATCTTGTGGTCGAGGACGACAGTCGCGTCGGTACGGCATACGTGCTCATGTCGGAAGACAACGTGCGCAAAGCGGTCGGCAAGCCCTGGGTCAGCTTCGGCTCGGATGCTGCCGCCATTGCGAACGAAGGTCATTTCCTGCTGAGCAATCCCCATCC
>JAKEGN010000109.1 GCA_022615525.1 Woeseiaceae bacterium | reverse complement strand
GTATACAAAGCGTGCTGGGTCCGGCCCGGCGAAACCAAGGCGAGTTGCAATACATCGGATCTTGCTCTTGCCATCGATGCGGCCGTCGCGGACGGTGTCCACATCATCAATTACTCGGTCGGCAGTTCGCTGACGACGGTCACTGCACCGGATGACGTTGCGCTGATGGCGGCCACCAAAGCCGGCGTCCTGACGGTCGTTGCTGCCGGCAACGAGGGACCGAATTACTCGACCATCGGATCTCCCGCCGGTGGCCCGTGGATCATCACGGCCGGCGCATCGACTCGCGACGGTCAGCATTCGCTCGAGGCTCTGCAGATCGATGCACCGGCGGCAATAGCCGGCAAGTACGCGGTCAGGGAAGCGTCGTTTACGCCACCGCTCAAAGACAAGGACCCGATCGATGCAAAACTCGTTCTGGTCGACGACGATGACGACACGCTTGCAAACGGCGATCCCGGAACGACTTTCGACGCCTGCGAACCGGTCGTGAACGACAGCGAGATCTCCGGCAACGTGGCTTTCATCCAGCGCGGAGGCTGCACGTTCGAGGTGAAAGTGGTCAACGCACAGAACGCCGGTGCGAAGGCCGTGGTCGTTTTCAACATTGCCGGCGATCCGACCGTCATGACCGGCGTATCCGGGCAAGCCAATATTCCGGCGCTCATGATCGGCCAGGCGGACGGCAATCTCATCCTTGCCGAGATGTCTGCCGATACCGATGTCGAAGTGCTGCTCGACAAGGGTTTCTTCCTGAGCGTCACCGATACCGGAAACGTCATGGGATCCTTCTCGGCACGAGGCCCGGCGCCGGTTCCGGACATACTCAAGCCGGACGTTACCGCACCCGGCATCAATATCCTCGCCGGCTTCACGCCGGACGCGGCCAACTCCGTTCCGGACGAGAACTATGCATTCCTCACGGGCACGTCGATGGCGGCGCCGCACGTTGCCGGGGTGGCCGCCCTGTTGCGCCAGGCACACCCGGACTGGAGCCCGGCCGCGATCAAGTCCGCATTGATGACCACCGCGAGGCAGGACGTACGCCAGCAGGATGGCAGGACCGCCGCGAATCCATTCGACTTCGGCAGCGGCCACATCGTACCGAACAGCGCCAACGATCCGGGCCTCGTCTACGACATCAGCGACGACGAATACGACGCATTCGCCTGCGGCATCGACTCCCCGGCATTGGAGCAACAGCGCTGCGATGATCTCGCCGCCGCCGGCCTGTCATTTGCGGCAACCGCGCTCAACCAGCCGAATATCGTTGCATCGCGCATGACGAACTCGGTGACGATCACACGCCGCGTAAGCAACGTGACTGACACGTCGGAAACCTACGTTGCCGAGGTTGTCGCACCGAGCGGCATGTCGGTGCAGGTCAATCCTGTCAGCCTGAATGTAGCCCCGGGCATGTCGGCGAGTTTCGACGTGACGATTACCTACGACAGCGGGCCGCTGGACCTGTGGCGTTTCGGCAGCCTGATCTGGAAAAGCTCGGCGAATTCCGTTCGCAGCGTCATTGCCGCAAGGCCCGTGTCGTTGACAGCGCCGGTCGAAGTCAAGTCTTCCGGCGGCACCGGCAGCATTACGTTCCCTGTAGCATTCGGTTACGATGGCACGTATTCGCCCGGCGTGCACGGCCTCGACCGCGCGTTCGTCACGTCCGGGTTCGTCGATAACGATCCCACCAAGACCTTTACTTTCCGCGAGACGAACGGTGTGACCTTGCACCGTTTCACGGTACCGGCGAGCCAGCTCTACCTGCGATTCGCACTGTTCGATCAACTCACCGACGGCAATGACGATCTCGACATGTACCTGTACTACTGCCCGGACAATATCCTGTGTTCGAGAATCGGCGAGAGCGGCGAGGAAACTTCGCGCGAGCAGATCGATGTGCTCGTTCCGGGCGCGGGTACCTATCTCGTTTTCATACACGGCTTCGAGACGGACCAGGTCGCGGGCGGTCCGGGGTCCAACTACCAGTTGCTGGCGTGGCAGATTGGCGTAAACGACAACGTCGGCAACATGACCGCGTCCGGTCCGACCGCCGTGACTTCCGGGTCCACGCACGATGTGACTGTCAACTGGTCCGGCCTCGGCACGGATTCGGTATACATGGGTGCGATATCGCACAATACGCCGCAGGGCCTGGTTGCGATCACGCTGATCAGCGTGCAGAACTGAGCGCTCTCTCGTGAACCCAACCCTATTGCACCAGCCGTGACCACCGAGCCGCAGAGGGACAGGGCCATCACGTGGATCCTCGCCTCCATCTGGTTTGGAGCCGTGCTGATGGTGCTCATTACCTGGGACGATGCCCCGATTTACCTGCTGGCGATCGGCACGCTGTTTTTCCTCATGCTGGTCCCTTCCATGAAAGAGCTCGTGCGCAACGTCGAGAAACGGTTTTCGGGCAAGCAAAACGAAGAAGCGAGCATTGACGACCGGGATGCGCATTCTTGAGCCAGGCAAACCCGTGAGCACGCCCACGCGTTTTTCCGGAATCCTGTCGCCGGTCGTAACGCCGTTCGATCGCGACCTGAATCCGGATGCCCAACGGCTGATCGAGCATTGCCGCTGGCTGCTGTCGAAGAAAGTCGGGCTGGCGGTTTTCGGCACCAACAGCGAGGGCAACTCGCTGTCGGTCGAGGAGAAACTTTCCCTGCTCGACAGCCTGGTCGATGCCGGGATAGAACCGGGCCGCCTGATGCCGGGTACGGGCTGCTGCGCCCTGACCGATACCGTGGAGCTGACCCGTTACGCGACCGAGATCGGCTGCGGCGGCGTGCTCATGCTGCCGCCCTTCTATTACAAGAACGTCAGCGACGACGGGTTGTTTGCCAGTTATGCCGAGGTCATCGAGCGCGTCGGCAGCAGCAGCCTGCGCATTTACATTTATCACATACCGCCGGTTGCGCAGGTCGGCGTGTCCGTCGATCTCGTGGAACGTCTCGTGCGCCGTTATCCGGAAACGGTGGTCGGGATCAAGGACAGTTCTGGCGACTGGGACAACACGCGCGCCCTCATCGAGCGTCAGTGGAGCGACTTTCGAGTATTTGCCGGAAGCGAGACATTTCTCCTGCAAACCCTGCGCGCCGGCGGCGCCGGATGCATTTCCGCAACCGCCAATATCAACCCGGTAGCAATTCAACAGCTTTTCGCCGGCTGGCAGAGTGCGGCGGCAGACACCATGCAGCTGGCACTCAACGAGTTCCGCCAGCTGATGCAGCGTTACCCGATGATCCCGGCGCTGAAAGCGGCAATCGCCCGCTACACCCGCGATCCGGATTGGGGGACCGTCAGACCGCCGCTGGTAGAGCTCACCAGCGACCAGTACCAGGGCCTCGTGTCATTGCTGGAGGCGCGGGGATTCGGCATGCCGGGCCGCTGCGACTGATCGCCTGCCTTATTCGCCCAGGCAGCGGTTCTCGATATTTTTTTCGCGTTGCAACGGGTCGTTGACGATCTTGTAGAAATCATCGATGTAGTCAATCGTGGTCTCGCGATACCGTCCCTGTAACACATCCGGCAACAAGGCTGCCTCGATGTCGGCTCGCTCGGCATTGAAAAGAGCGATGGTCGCATCGAGATGGTCCATGTTCATGCAGCGGCCGCGATAGAGTCGCTGCCGGACCGACCTCAGTCCCAGTCCCTCCCCCGGACTCGAGTACTTGGTATTGATGATCCCGGATTGATCGAAATCGTACGGAATGACCAGCCATCGGGTGTCGGAGCCTGACGGGATGACGACTTTGCCGTTATGGCAGCATCCCTCCTCGTCCGGTCCTTTCAGTGACGACCAGTCCGTATTGCCGATGAGGTATTGAAAAAGGGCAAACAGGCTTGCGTGTTCCGAATCGAGCTGTCCGGGGTTGATGATACTGACATCGTGCTTCTGCATGCCGAGACGGTCAGCCAGCTCGTTGTCCGACTCAAGGAAAAACGCGCTTGCGACGATGTCCTTCTTCGTCCCCAGGGAGTCGCGATAGGTAGCGTTGATCAGCCTCACGCGAAACGACTTGTCTGTCAGCACATTGAACGCGCGGTAAATACCGAATTCCTGGTGCAGGTACCGCTTGTAGAGGTCTCCGCTGCGGCATTGCGTAACGATCTTGATTTTCTTCTGACCGTGGAAAAGGGTGCCATCCTTCTCCTGGCCCTTGAAGTTTGCCGACAACGGCGGAAAGTGGCAGTACTCCAGTCGCGATTTACCGCGTGTCGTCATGGTCAGACCGACACTGACAGGCGCGCCGTTCTCGTCCGTATAATGAACACGGCCTTCCACGACCGGCCGGTCGTCCGCATCCGCGATGATCTGTCCGGTAGGAAACTCGAAAACGAGATCGAGCGGGGTATCACTGGCAAACAGGGGACTGCCATCCGCCGCGCAAAGCCCCGGAAAGAACAGCAGTATCAGGACGAATCGCATTTTCATCGATCAGCTTATCCAGGCCCTGGCGCTGGCGCTTCTCGAGTACCAGACGAGGAATACGGCGATGACCAGAGTCAGGACCGGCATTGCCAGTCCGCCCGCGCCTAAAACCTCCAGCCCGCCGGCCATGATAAACGCGTGATACAGCTGGACCAGGAGGCCCGCCAGTGATGCGATGAAAACCAGGACCGCCCACGCTTTGCGCAGCAACAGCAGGAGACTGCCCAGCACCCCGCCAAAGACCGCCACCGCGAATGCACCGTCAGCCCAGGCGGGAATGGATTCATAGAACAGGCGCTGCGCTTCCGGAAGCTTCATGAGGGCTTCCTCGGTCATGGTCATGTGCGCAACGAAAGCGGCCACACCCAGGAGGTTCCAGATGAGCGCGGTCCCGGACATGATCCAGAACGATCGTGGTATCGCGTCCTGCACTCTCTCGGACATGTGAGCCCCCTTGGCAACGTTTTTGTAGTGGGTTCTGGCGCAACATGATCCGCTTGCGGGTCGGCCATTTCAATACCGGGGGAAAGCTGTTTGAACTTACTCTTTCGCCAGCGCCCCGCATGGTTTTTTGCGAAAGCACGTGGTCAGGTGATCATTCACCATGCCGGTCGCCTGCATGTGAGCGTACATGATCGTGCTACCGACGAATTTGAATCCGCGCTGTTTCAAGTCCTTGCTCATCTCATCGGACTCCGGAGAGGTCGCCGGCACTTCCGACTGCAGGCGGAAGCGGTTCTGCCGCGGCCTGCCGTCAACGAAACGCCAGATGTAATTGCAGAAACCGTCGAATTCTTCCTGGACGGCGAGAAACGCCTTTGCATTGGACACCGCAGCTTCGACCTTCTGCCTGTTGCGCACGATACCCGGGTCCAAAAGGATCTTCGCGATGCGCTTTTGTGTAAACCGGGCGACCTTCGCGGCATCGAAGTCGGCGAAGTTCTTGCGGTAACCTTGGCGCTTGTTGAGGACCGTGGACCAGCTCAGCCCGGCCTGGGCGCTTTCGAGGACCAGAAACTCGAACTGCTTCGCATCATCCCATACAGGGACACCCCATTCCGTGTCGTGATATTCGATGTACAGAGGGCTGGTCTCACCGGCCCAGTCGCAACGTTTTATTTTCTTGTTCATTTGGTGAAATCCGAAAGGGTGACAATGGCCAAGTAGGCTGCGAGAGATTAGCAGCAAGCCGATCACCTGACATCCTGCAAAAACCGCTGATTTGTCCTGTTACGACGAGCCGGCGGCGCGGCGGCGTGCCTCAAAAAAGGTGCCGGATTTATTTTTCCTCAAGAAATAATAGATCCGGTAGTTTTTTCGGGGAAAAATAAATCCGGCACATTTTTTTACAGCCGTCGAAACAAAAAGGCCCGCCATTGCTGGCGGGCCTCTGGTCCATGCCTGCTCAGCGAATCAGACCGATCCGCCGCACTTGCCTTCGCCGCATTTGCCTTCGGCGTCCTTGTCTTCCTTGTCGCCGCCACAGCTTCCCTCTGCGTCCTTGTCACCACCACAGCTGCCTTCGGCGTCCTTGTCTTCCTTGTCACCGCCACAGCTGCCTTCGGCGTCCTTGTCTTCCTTGTCACCGCCACAGCTGCCTTCGGCTTTCTCACCCTTGTCGCCGCCACAGGCGCCTTCGGCTTTCTCACCCTTGTCGCCGCCACAGTTTCCCTCGCCGGCGCCCAGCATGTAGCCGGCGCTGAGCGAAGTCATGGCAAACGGACTTGCACCGGTATCGGCGCTGGCGACGCTGCCGATGCCAAAACTGCCGGCCAACGCGAGGCCGACGGCTAATGCAACGGGTTTTGCTACTTTGATATCTGACATGTGTTTCTCCTGCTTCTGGTCATGTTGCCCGAGCCGGGCATGGGTTATTGCCCGTTCCCCGGGCACGAAATAGTCGATGCGATCTCAGGTTTTCCAATGCACCGTACTGACTACCTGCTGTTCTATTTTTTCGAGCGTCTCATCGCGCTCGCCGATCACGGCGATACTGCCGCTGCCTACCGGTAATATGATGCCCCTGACTCCCTCGCCGTCAATCGGAACCGGAGCCTCGATCATCTCCTCTGCGAGCAGCAGAATCGTCACCGGCCCGTGCTCCCCCTGGATCACGAGGTGTGGAACGATATGTCCGTTGATCACGCATTTCGTGGCGTAGGTTACGAGTCCCGGACTTGTATCCATGTCGGCGTTTGCACTGACCACCTTGTGCAGTCTTTCTGCCGACACGGCCGTGTTGGTCACCAGCAGCGCCTGGGGCTCATGGTCCAGGTGCGCAAGGATCTCCGTCTCCAGCGTGGCGTAATCCGTCTCGCTCGTCAGCAAACGAATCCCCAGCACCGCCGCGATGACCAGGCTCGCAGCAAGACCGAGCCACACCGGCGCCGATATCCTGCGAAACGGTAACGTGGCGACCGCGGCATCATCCTCGACCGGCGCCAGCTCCGGCATACGGAGTTCGGGAACACTGATTTCCAGTGCACGCCCTATGAGTTTATCCAGCAACAGGATATCGCTGCGGAAGGCGGCACATTCGGCACACTGCGCAACATGCGCGGCGGCCTCTGCCGACGACTTGCCGGGCTCCGCTGCAAATGCTTCCCTGTATTGTTCGCAGTTCATGTTGCCGCTCATGGTGCTATTCATCATGCTTTTGCGTGAATATTCGCGCCGTCATTTGCGTCGCTGTCGAAAATCTGTTTCAGCCTGATCCGCGCCCGGTGCAGCCGTGTAAGTACAGCGCCCTGCCGAAGGTTCATCAGTTCTGCAATCTCGCCCGTGCTATGGCCCAGCAGAACCTGCAATACCAGCGGCTCGCGATACTCGTCATCGAGGCGGAAGATTGCCGCCCGGACCTCGTCGAGATCGGCGTCGTCGGTTGCTGCCAGCATGGCCGACTGCGATGCCGTCAAATCATCGATGTCAACGGTCTCGAGGCGCCGCCTTTCGAAATACCTTGCGTTCTCACGGCGTACGATGGTGAACAGCCAATGCTTGGCAGCGGCATCGTCGCGCAGCGCATCCAGCGACCTCCAGGCTCTCAGCATTGCTTCCTGCACCACATCCTCGGCAATGGCCGGATCCCGGCTCAGCCAGGCTGCGTAGCGATACATGTCTTTGTGCATCACTGCCACCAGCCGGTCAAAACGCTTTCTGCGCTCCGTGTGAGCGTTGCTATTTTTCATTGGAGATGACCCTGCCCCCCCAGGATTTATTACCTGCGATGCCGATTTTGTGATTCAGGCGTGGAAACGCTGTCGAAAACCATGGAAAATCCGCGCGTTATGGCATATTGACACATTTATGAGCGATCTTACCCGGTCCAGGTTCCCTCGAACCCGCCTGCGGCGTACCCGGCGCAGCGCCGCTTTGCGGGGCCTCGTGGCGGAAAACGGGCTGCAGCCGTCCGATCTCATTTACCCGCTGTTCGTCCAGGATGGCAAGGGACGGGCAGTGGCGGTACCATCCATGCCCGGCGTGCAGCGCTTGAACCTCGACGGGGTTCTGCGGGAAGCGGCCGCGGCGGCCGAACTGGGCATCCCGGCCATTGCGCTGTTTCCCGTGGTCGACAGCTCGCACAAGTCGGCCGACGGCAGTGCCTGCGCCGATCCGGACGGACTGGTGCAGAGAACCGTCCGGGCCTTGCACAAGGAACTGCCCGACCTCGTCATCGTCACCGACGTTGCACTCGATCCGTACACCACCCACGGGCAGGACGGCATCATCGATGACGCCGGCTATGTACTGAATGACGAGACAGTTGCCATGCTCGTGCGGCAGGCCCTGTCCCACGCAGAGGCCGGCGCCGACATCGTCGCACCGTCCGACATGATGGATGGGCGCATCGGCGCGATCCGCGACGCACTGGAAGACAAGCGTCATCGAAATACACTGATACTCGCCTACGCCGCCAAGTACGCGTCCTGTTTCTATGGCCCGTTCCGCGATGCGGTCGGTTCGGCAGGCAGCCTTGGCAAGAGCGACAAGCGGAATTACCAGATGGATCCGGCCAACGCGGACGAAGCCTTGCGCGAAGTCGGCATGGATATCGCCGAAGGTGCAGACATCGTCATGATCAAGCCCGCATTGCCTTACCTCGATGTGATTCGCCGCGTGCGCGATGAATTCCGCGTGCCGACTTTCGCCTACCAGGTGAGCGGTGAGTACGCGATGATCAAGGCAGCCGCCGCGAACTGCTGGCTCGATGAGCGCGACGCCGTGCTCGAATCCCTGTTGTCGATCAAGCGAGCAGGTGCCAACGCGATCCTCACTTATTTTTCCATGGATGCGGCCCGCTGGCTGAGGGACAGTGGCGAGCGTCATTGACCGTTACGGAGTCATGGGCTATCCGGTATCGCACAGCCGGTCGCCGGTCATTCACCGACTGTTTGCATTGCAGACCGGCCAGAACATCCAGTACGAATTGCTGCAGGTCGCACCGGAGAAACTCGACAACGCGGTGGCGCAATTCCAGCGCACCGGCGGCAAAGGCCTGAACATCACCGTGCCGCACAAGACCGAAGTGCTGCGACTGGCGGACCAGCTCAGCGAACGCGCGCACGTTGCCGGGGCGGTGAACACCCTGATGTTTCGGGACGGCTCTGTATTCGGCGACAACACGGATGGCATAGGCCTGCTGCGCGACCTGACCGGCAACCTCGGGATCGATCTGCGCGGCAGTCACATCCTGGTGCTTGGCGCCGGCGGCGCAACACGGGGCATCGTTGGACCGCTGCTCGAATCCAAACCCGCCTCCCTTTGCATTGCGAACAGGACATTGACCAAGGCCCGTGAACTGGCCGAGCAATTCGCGTCGGCAGGTCCGGTCAGCGCGTACCGTTTCACCGAGATCCCGACTTCTGCGCATTTCTCGCTGATCATTAATGCGACCTCCGCCGGCCTGGGTGGCGAAACTCCGCCGTATCCGGCGTCGGCCGTCAGTGAAGGCTGTGTTTGTTACGACCTGTCATACGGATTGACGCCCACGCCGTTCAGCCGCTGGGCGGCACAACAGGGTGCCGGCAGGTCGGTCATGGGCTGGGGGATGCTGGTCGAACAGGCAGCGGAATCATTTCACCTCTGGCGCGGCGTGAGGCCGGACACCGCCGCGGTACTGAAGCAGATTTCCGTCAGCGCATCGTAACCAGCTCCTCCGCGCTGGTCGGATGTATTGCGACCGTGTCGTCGAAATCGGCTTTCGTTGCGCCCATCCTGATCGCGACCGCAAAACCCTGGAGGATTTCGTCTGCGCTCTCACCGATGAGATGACAACCGACGATTTTCTCGCTGGCCCCTGTTGTAACGAGCTTCATCGATGACCGGATCTTGCGTTCGCCCAGCGCATACAACATCGAGGTGAATCGCGAGTTATAGACCTTCACGTCGTCACCGAAATGCTGGCGTGCCTCGGTTTCCGTCAAGCCGACGGTGCCGATCGGCGGATGCGAAAAAATCACGGTCGGAATATTCCGGTAATCCAGATGCCGGTCCGGCATGCCACCGTAAAGGCGATCGGCAAGTCGCCTGCCTGCGGCGATGGCGACCGGCGTCAGCGCTTCGCGACCCGTGACATCGCCGATGGCAAAGATATTCCGTATGTTCGTACACTGGTAGTCGTCGACGCGGACGTAGCCATGGTTGTCGGTACGGACCCCTGCTTCCGCCAGGTTGAGCCGGGCCGAGTTCGGCGCCCGACCGACTGCCCAGACAACCGCATCGAACGGCCCGAAAGTCCTGCCGTCCGCGGCGGTGAGCGCAAGTCCGGCACCGGTCCGTTGCAAAGATTGCGGTACTACGCCGGTCTCCAGGCGGATGCCGTCTTCCTGCATTGCTTTCCGCAACTCCTCCTGCAGCATGACATCGAAGCCCCGCAGCACGCTGTCCATGCGCACCAGTACCGTTGTCTCCGACCCCAGCGCGTTGAAAACGCCGGCAAGTTCCATGGACACGTAACCGCTGCCCACCAGCGCAACGCGTCGCGGCCTCTCCTCCAGCTGAAAAAACCCGTCGGATGTAATGCCGTGCCCGGCGCCCGGAACTTCGGGCACGATAGGAAATCCGCCCGTTGCCAGCACGATGTTGTCCGCCGTCAGCGTGCCGCTGCCGTGCGCAATGGTGTGGGCATCGACAAGCTTCGCCACTCCGCGGATCAGGCCGACCTTGCGTTTCTCGAGGTTACCCTCATAAATGGCATTCAGGCGCCGGATGTAAGTGTCTCGCCGTGACTTCAGTTCGCGCCAGCTGTGTCCGTTCACCGACACACCGAAGCCGAACGTTTCGGCGAGGCGCAGCAGATGTGCATGATGTGCGCTGTACCACATGATCTTTTTGGGCACGCAACCGACATTGACACAGGTCCCGCCGAGCGGGCCTGCTTCTATTACAGTCGCTTTTGCCCCGTACTCCGCGGCTCTTTGCGCAACGGCCAGCCCGCCGCTGCCGCCGCCGATAACGGCCAGGTCAAATTGTCTTTTCACCCTGCTTTCCTCTGGCGCTGCCGGGCAGTCCCGGCGATTGTCCGTTCAGTCCTTGTGGTAACATCCGACCGCTTATGAAAACGTGAGTTATATGACGAACCCATTATTGGACACATCCACACTGCCC
>JAKEGN010000108.1 GCA_022615525.1 Woeseiaceae bacterium | reverse complement strand
GTGCCGGCGCTAGGGCTTGTCGCGATCTGGGCGGCTTGCGGGAAGCCGCAAGGCGGAACGGGCCGCGACGGGCACGACACGGCCGCGCTCGACGCCCAGGGATTCGAGCGCGGTCCGCACAATGGCCGCTTGCTGCGCGACGGCGATTTTTCGCTGGAGATCACCATCTTTGAAACCGGCGTGCCACCGGAATTTCGCCTGTATGCCTATGAGGGCGATCAGCCGGTGTCGCCGGCTGCCGTGGAGGCTACGGTTCGCCTCCTCCGGTTGGGCAATCGTACGGACGAATTTCGCTTCGCTGCACAGGGCGATTTTCTTCGCGGTTCCGGGGTGGTTCTCGAACCTCATTCGTTTGCAGTCACTGTGAACGCGAAGCATGCAGGGAGACAAATGACATGGAGTTATGACTCCTTCGAGGGCAGGACACAGATTGAGGCCGAGGTGGCCGAGGCAATGGGCATCAGGGTTGCACAGGCAGGTGGAGAAACAATTCACGAGACCATCGAATTGCTGGGTACCGTGCTGCCGGATCCCAACGCCGTGTCGGAGATTCACGGCCGTTTTCCCGGCGTCGTCCTGTCGCTGCAGAAGCAGGTTGGTGATCCGGTCCGCCGTGGAGAAACTCTGGCCACGGTGCAATCCAACGAAAGTCTGCAGACGTATACGGTTACCGCAGCCCGGGATGGCACGGTTATAGCGCGCAATGGGATCGTTGGCAGTGCACTGAATGCCGATGCACTGTACCGGATCGCCGACCTCTCGCAGCTCATCGTGGATTTCAAGGTGTATGCGCGCGACCTGGATCGCGTCTCGGCAGGCCAGGCGATCACCATCCAGAGCCTCGATAGGGCGGCCGAAAGCGCGGCGGTAATCGATCGTATTCTGCCTGCGCTCGATGCCAGCAACCAGGCTGCAACGACACGGGTCCGGTTGCCCGGAGCGAGTGCAAACTGGCGCCCGGCGCAATTCGTCCGCGGCAAGCTTGTTGTTGCGGAACATGCGGTAGCGCTGGCGGTTCGCGAGACTGGCCTGCAGTCGTTTCGTGACTTTACGGTGGTTTACGCGAAGGTCGACGACACCTACGAAGTTCGCATGCTGGAGCTGGGTCGCCGCGATGGCGAATTTGTGGAAGTTCTCGGCGGTCTGGAGGCGGGAACGGTTTATGTCTCGCACAACAGCTATCTGGTGAAAGCCGACATCGAGAAATCCGGCGCCAGCCACGATCACTGACGGAGCCGCGCCCATGCTCGAATGGACTATCGATATTGCGCTCAAGCGCCGTGCACTCGTGGTAGGCGCGGCGACAGCAATCGCTGCGCTGGGAATTTACAACTACCAGCACCTGCCGATCGATGCTGTTCCCGATATAACCAACGTGCAGGTCCAGATCAACACCGAGGCACCTGGTTATTCGCCACTCGAGACAGAAAGTCGCATCACGTTTCCGATCGAAACGGCCATGGCCGGACTGCCGCGCCTCGACTACACGCGTTCTGTCTCGCGCTATGGCTTGTCACAGGTCACCGTGGTCTTCGAGGACGGGACGAATATTTACTTCGCGCGGCAGCTCGTCAATGAGCGACTTGCCGAAGCGAGACCACAGCTGCCAACGGCGACGGAACCTGTACTTGGGCCGGTGGCTACCGGCCTCGGCGAGATTTTCATGTACACCGTGACCTCGGAAGCCGGTGTCGATCACGATCCGATGCAGTTGCGCGAAGTGCAGGACTGGATCATCAGGCCGCAACTGCGACAGACGCCGGGTGTGGTCGAAGTGAATACCGTTGGCGGGTTCACCAGGCAGTATCTCGTTGCACCGGCTCCGGAAAAGCTGCTGTCTTTCGGCCTGTCGCTGGACGATCTTGTCGCCGCGCTCGAGGCCAATAATTCCAACGTAGGTGCCGCTTATATCGAAAAATCGGGTTCGCAGTATCTGGTGCGGTCGCCCGGACAGGCACTCGGTGTGGAAGACATTTCCGGCATTGTGGTCGGATATCGCTCCGGCATGCCAATCCAGGTCCGCGACGTGGCGACTATATCGCTCGGCCACGAGCTGCGAAACGGTGCTGCGATGCAAGACGGCCAGGAGGTGGTACTGGGTACGGCGTTCATGCTGATCGGAGAAAACAGCCGCGTCGTTTCGCAGGCAGTTGAAGCCAGGCTCGCCGCCGTGCAAGCCTCCCTGCCCGAGGGAATCGTCGCAGAGGCGCTCTATAGCCGCTCCTACCTGGTGGACCAAACCATTGCGACGGTACGTGAGAACCTGGCCGCCGGCGCGTTACTGGTCATCGTGATTTTATTTGCCATGCTCGGAAACTGGCGCGGCGCGCTGGTCACGGCCGCCGTGATTCCGCTGACCATGCTGCTGACCATCACCGGCATGGTCGAGTCGGGAATTTCGGGCAACCTGATGAGCCTGGGCGCGCTGGATTTCGGCCTGATCATCGACGGCGCCATCATCATTGTCGAGAACTGCCTGCGGCGACTTGCCATCGCGCAACGCGAGCGGGGAGGTCCGCTGTCATTCAACGAGCGGCTTGAAGTCACCCGATCGGCCACGCGCGAAGTACTGAAGCCGAGCGTGTTCGGTGTTGCAACTATTTTGATCGTGTACCTGCCGATACTTACCCTGACAGGCGTCGAGGGCAAGATGTTTCGCCCGATGGCGTTCACCGTCAGTGGAGCGCTGATTGCGGCGCTGATTCTCTGCGTGACTTTTGTGCCTGCAGCTGTCGCGACTTTTGTATCCGGGGAAATCCGCGAGCGCGACAGCTGGTTCATGGCACAGGCTCACCGTGTCTACAAGCCATTGCTGGAATTCGCTGTACGAGCGCGTGTGCTTGTGGTCGTCATCGCTGTTCTACTGACGATAGGCGCGGGCACGCTTGCCACCAGGCTCGGCAGCGAGTTTCTGCCGACGCTCGACGAGGGTGATATCGTCATGCACGCGCTGCGCATTCCGGGGACCAGCCTGACCCAGGCGTTGTCCATGCAGAGCGAGCTGGAGTCGAAAATCAAGGCATTGCCGGAAGTCCGCCATGTGTTCTCGAAAATCGGCACCGCTGATATCGCGACCGAAGCGGTCCCGCCTTCCGTCGCCGATACCTTTATCATCCTGTATTCACGCGACGAGTGGCCGGATCCGCGAAAACCGAAACCCGCCCTGATTGCCGAACTGGACGCCGTCGTGGAGCGCATACCGGGCAGCAAGTACGAGGTCGTCCAGCCGATCCAGATGCGCTTCAACGAGTTGATCGCCGGCGTGCGGTCAGAGGTTGCAATCAAAATCTACGGGGACGATCTCGACACACTGGTTGAACTGGGCTCGCAAGTCGAGACCTTGCTGCAGAGCATCCCGGGAAATGCCGATGTTCAGGCAGAGCAGGTTACCGGCCTGCCCATGCTGACTGTGACTCCGGATCGGTTGCGCCTCGCACGATACGGGCTGAACGTCGCGGACGTGCAAAGGACGCTGTCCACGGCCATCGGCGGCGCCAACGCCGGCCAGGTATTCGAAGGCGACCGGCGATTCGATGTCGTAGTTCGCCTGGCCGACGATCGGCGGGAAAGTATCGACGAGATCGGCCGACTTCCGCTGATGTTGCCGGACGGATCCGGAATACCGTTGCAGGAGGTCGCTGACATTGAGCTGACTATGGCACCCAACCAGATCAGCCGGGAGAACGGCAAGCGACGCATGGTGGTAACGGCCAACGTGCGTGACCGAGACCTCGGTACGTTCATTGCCGAAGTGCAGGCGACTGTGGCAAGTGAAGTCGAGATACCGGCAGGTTACTGGATCGAATACGGCGGCACCTTCGAGCAATTGCAGTCGGCCAGCAAACGCCTGGCCATAGTCGTGCCGCTTGCACTGCTACTGATACTGGCTCTGCTGTACGGCGCCTTTGGTTCCGTGCGCGATGCCCTGCTGGTTTTTACCGGAGTGCCGTTGGCGCTCACCGGTGGCGTACTGTCACTGTGGCTTCGCGGAATGCCGTTCTCGATAAGTGCCGCGGTCGGGTTCATTGCCTTGTCCGGTGTCGCAGTTCTGAACGGCGTGGTCATGCTGTCGTTCATTCGCGACTTGCGCGCTGCGGGCAAGCGACTGGAGCAGGCCATACTCGAAGGTGCGATGGTTCGACTTCGCCCGGTCCTGATGACGGCATTGGTCGCGAGCCTCGGCTTCGTGCCGATGGCGGTCAATGTCGGTGTCGGTGCGGAAGTCCAGCGGCCACTGGCTACTGTGGTCATTGGAGGCGTGCTGTCGTCGACCCTGCTCACGCTGCTCGTGCTCCCGGCCTTGTATCGTTTGGCCGGGGCACGCGACCTGAAATAAATGGCTCAGGAGCGATTGGGTGAGTGACCTGAAGCCGTGGCAGCACGAACACGTCTTTCGCCAGGACCAGGTAAAGGCCGGCGAGAAACGCACGCTGCTGGTCGCTGTGCTCACGGC
Source organism: Woeseiaceae bacterium (assembly GCA_022615525.1). Lineage (GTDB taxonomy): Bacteria > Pseudomonadota > Gammaproteobacteria > Steroidobacterales > Woeseiaceae > JAKEGN01. The sequence goes on along the minus strand of JAKEGN010000108.1, from coordinate 2,366 downwards.
CGTAATGATGGTGGTGGAGATCGTCGCCGGCCTGGCCTACGGTTCGATGGCCCTGCTCGCCGATGGCCTGCACATGGCATCGCACGCCACAGCGCTGGGTATCGCGGTTCTCGCCTATGTACTTGCAAGGCGTTACGCGACTGACAGCCGGTTCACTTTCGGCACCGGCAAGGTGAACAGCCTGGCAGGATTCGCCAGCGCGGTGTTGCTCCTCGGTTTTGCGGTCGTCATGGTGACCGAGAGCATTGATCGCCTGATCGACCCGGTGATTATTTCGTTCAACCAGGCCATAGTCGTCGCCGTTTTCGGTTTGGTCGTGAACGGCATAAGCGCCTGGGTCCTGGTTTCCACGCCGCATCATGAACACGATCACGATGATCATCGTGGTCATGTGCACCACCACGATCACAACTTGCGGGCAGCCTATTTGCACGTGCTGGCGGATGCATTGACTTCCGTATTTGCGATCGTTGCTTTGCTTGCAGGTAAGTACACCGGCGCAAACTGGCTGGATCCGGCGATGGGCATCGTCGGTGCCGTTCTGATCGCGCGCTGGTCGTTGGGCCTGATCCGCGATTCCGCGCAGATATTGCTGGACCGGCAGGCTGGACGCGATTTCGAAGCGCCGATCCGGCGCGCCATCGAGGCGTCATCGACGGATCGAATTTCCGATCTGCACGTGTGGCAGATAGGGCACGAAATTTACGCCGCGGAAATTGCCATCGTTACATCGCAGCCGAAACCGCCGCAGCACTATAAGTCATTGATACCACAAGGATTAAATATCGTTCATGCAACTGTCGAAGTGCACGGGCATCCGCAGTCCTGAGCACGAAGTGCTGTGGGTTTTATTTTTCACTGCAAGAATAAACCTGACACCTTTTCAGACACCTATTTCTCCGGTGGGGCCAACTCGCGGCTCCGCCAGAGGAAATAGATCGCCGGATAGACCAGCAGGTTCATCAACGTGGACGTAATTATGCCGCCGACCATCGGCGTGGCGATGCGTTTCATGACATCGGCGCCGGCGCCATGGCTCCAGAGGATCGGCAGCAGACCGGCGATGATGACTGCGGCAGTCATGACCTTCGGGCGCACGCGCTTGACAGCACCGTAATAGACGGCATCGCGCAGATCGCTGGCGCTCTTGAGCCGGCCACTCTTCTTCCAGTCCTCGTAAGCGAGATCCAGGTAGAGCAACATGACGACGCCGGTCTCTGCATCTAGGCCCGCGAGAGCAATGATGCCGACCCACACTGCCACGCTCAGGTTGTAATCGAACAGGTGCAGCATCCAGAACGCCCCCACGAGGGAAAATGGCACGGCAAGCAGCACTATGGCTGTCTTGATCCACGAACGCGTGTTGAGATAGATGATGAAAATGATGATCAGCAGCGTAAGCGGCACGACGATCATGAGCCGCTCCTGCGCGCGCTTCATGTACTCGAACTGGCCGCTCCAGAAGAGGCGGTATCCGGCGGGAATCGTGAGCTGGCCGGTCTGGATTGCGTCGTCAACTGTTTGTTGTGCGTTACGCACGTAGGTGCCGATATCGACGCCGGCGACGTCCACATAAATCCAGGCGTTGGGAATGGCGCCCTCGCTTTTGATGCCCATGGGAGCGGCAACGACGCGGATGTCGGCTACTTGCTTGAGCGGCACCTGGGCCATCACGGCGGATGCGCCTCGTCCACCGTCGATGGCGCCCATGCCGCCGACTCCGCCCGTGGTGCCGCCGCCCGATGTCATTGATTTGACGGGAATGGAAATTTCGCGCAAAGCTTCCAGGTTTTCACGATAATCACGAGCGTAGCGCAGGATCACGTCGTAGCGCTCGAGGCCCTCGACGGTGGTGGTGAGCGGCATACCGCCAAGCGCGACCTGAAGCACTTCCTGCACGTCACCGACGGTCAGTCCGTAGCGCCCGATGGCGTCGCGATCGATGTCGAACTCGATGTAGTTGCCGCCCATGACGCGCTCGGCGAATACGCTGCTGGTGCCCGGGACACGCCGGATCACAGCTTCGACCTCGCTGGCAATGCGTTCGAGTTCGCGCAGATCGGATCCGGCGATTTTGATACCCACCGGCGTCTTGATGCCGGTGGCAAGCATGTCGGTACGCGTTTTGACAGGCATCGTCCATGCGTTGGTTACACCGGGAATCTGCACTGCAGCATTCATTGCTTGCGTGAGTTCGTCCACGGTGCGCCGCCGGTTTGCGACGACGTTACCGGCCTCGTCGTATATATCGACTTCCGGCCACTCGACTTCGGGCTTCAACATGATGGTCGTCTCGATCATGTCCATCGGTGCCGGATCGGTGGCCGTTTCCGCGCGGCCGATCTTCCCGAAAACCTGTTGCACCT
>JAKEGN010000107.1 GCA_022615525.1 Woeseiaceae bacterium | reverse complement strand
CAGGAACGGGCCATTGCGGCAGAACCCGAGCCATTGATGCTTTACCTCATCAGTTCGAGTTACACCAGCATCGGCTGGGCCGACGAAGCGCTCGATGCCGCCGAGAAGTACCGGCAATCGAGCGATGGCATCGACATCTCGCGCCTTGTGCAGGCACAGCTCGACCGAAACTTCGATTCGATTGCTGCGGAATCGACAGCCGTCTTCGAGGAGACCGGCGAATCCGATTTTGCAGTGCTCTCCGCGTGGGCCGAGGCCACCGCCGGCCGCTGCGCAGCCTCCATACCGGTGCTGGAAAATCAGTATCCCTCGTTGAAGGGCGAGATTATCGAGTACATGGATAACGACGACTTGCTGGATGCTGTATTGCTTGCGCATTGCAACGCGGAAACCGGCAATGCCTCTGAATCAGCGCGACTGACTCGCGCCCTTCTCACCTCCGACCTGTTGTCCGAAGTGGCAATGCGCGCGGCGCCGGGACTCAAGCTGGTACGTATCGCGGCACAGGCCGTCGCCGGCGACAAACGCGCAGCGCTCGACGGCATTGCCGCAATCGACATCAGGACCATGCCCCTTGCCGTTTCGAAGATTGCGCTGCCTATCGACGACCTGCCGGTGTTCGAATCGCTCTACAACGAGGATGCGTTTCGCAACTATGCGACTCAGGAACGCTACCAGCTATCGCAGCAAGCCCGGCTGCTGGCTGCCGGAGAGACCGAGCAGGAAATTGTCGCCCAGGTGAAAGCGGCCGGCTACGAGCTGCACAACTAGCAGGATGATTTAACAGCCCGCCTCCATCCGCTACGCCAGTGCGATGGACGCCTGCGACAGGGTAACGCCGATTGCGGCACCGACCAGCACATCGGTCGGGTAATGCAAACCGAGAATCACGCGCGACATCGCGACCAGCAGCGCAAACGGCAGCGCGACCAGCAAAAGCAACGGCTCCACGTGCCCGAGGAGCATCGTGAAGTTCACCGCGTGCAGCGTGTGCCCGGACGGAAAACTGTAACGATCAAGAGGCGCGGCGCCGAGTCGAATTGCGCCATGCGACACGTAAGGTCGTTCCCGGACCAGGTAGCGTTTGAGCGTCTTGTAGATGACTATGCCAACGGCGCCGGTGGCGGCCATCTGCACGATCCAGGGTAAAACACTCGGCCCCTGGATAAACAGCAGAAGCAAGGCCATTACAACCCAGAAGCCACCGTCGCCAAGTCTGCTTACCCATCGAAATCCTGTCTGAATCCAGGCTGTTTGCCCAAGCCGGTTGAATCGAAGGCAGACTCCGATCTCCATTTCGTCGAGATACTCGATGACCGCAGCCATTGATCGTCTCCTTGATCATCTCACGGCAGGGATTCTGCACAAGATTTGCGACATTCCGATGACTGAATCGTGACTGGCAAATGAAATTTGCGCCCTCGTTGTCACGTTCCCGTCATCTGATTGCAATCGTTCCTTAACAAATGCACCGCAGCATTGTGACATGCGGATTGCAATCGCTACCGACGCCTGGTCACCGCAAGTGAACGGCGTCGTAAACACTTTGAAACAAACACGCGAACAACTCATCGCCGAAGGGCACGATCTGTTGATGATCACGCCGGAAGGGCGCCACACGTTCCCCTGCCCGACCTACCCGGAAATTCGTCTCACCTTCTTCCAGGGAGGCAAGATTGCCCGCGAACTGGACGGTTTCCGCCCCGACAGCATACACATCGCGACCGAGGGAACCATCGGACTCGCAGTCCGCCGTTATTGCCGCAAACGACGATTTCCGTTCACGACGGCCTATCACACGCAGTTCCCGGAGTACGTCAGGGCGCGCGTGCCGATTCCCATCGCCTGGACCGTCGCACTGCTGCGCTGGTTTCACCGGCCGGCCGCCCGCACCCTGGTCGCGACCGAGAGCATGCGGCGCTTGCTCGAACAACGCGGGTTCAGAAACGTGGTGCTGTGGTCCCGCGGTGTCGATTCGAAAACCTTCTCCCCGGACCGTCCCGTTCGCTACGACCTCCCGCGGCCGGTCTGGATCAGCGTAGGTCGCGTCTCCGTCGAAAAGAACATCGAGGCGTTCCTGAACCTCTCTTTGCCGGGCAGCAAGGTCGTCGTCGGCGACGGCCCGGATCGAAATCGCCTGATGCGCGCTTACCCCGACTGCCATTTTCCCGGGTATCGATTCGGTGTGGAACTCGCGGCACAGCTCGCCGGCGCCGATGTCTTTGTGTTCCCCAGCAAGACCGACACCTTCGGCCTCGTGATGCTGGAGGCGATGGCCTGCGGCTTGCCGGTTGCGGCGCTGCCGGTTACCGGCCCGATCGATGTCGTGCGGCACGGCGTAACCGGCGCGCTGAACGAGGACCTGGCCAAGGCCTGCGCCGAGGCATTGCTGCTCGATCGTGAAGCGTGCCGGGCACATGCAGTCAGCCGCAACTGGCGATACGCCACACGGCAGTTTCAATCCCATCTCGCGAGAATCGAGAATGGCAGGGGGGCGGAGCTTTCACCTCAAAGCGTAAAGTGATGCTTGAGCGGTAGCTCGCGTATGCGCTCACCGCTCGCCGCAAAAATTGCGTTGCAGATGGCGGGCGCCACGGGAGGCAGGGGCGGCTCGCCCAGCCCCCGCGGTTCTTCGTTGCTCATGACGAATTCGATGTCGATGGGCGCCACATCGCGCATTCGGCAGATTGCGTAGTCGTGAAAGTTGCTCTGCTGCACGACGCCATCGCTTACTGTGATCTCGCCGAACAACGTGGCGCTGATACCCTCGATGATGGCGCCTTCGACCTGGCGCCGCGCTGCACCCGGATTGATCAGCATGCCGCAATCAACGGCTGCCACGAGCCGTTCGATCTTCAGGACCTTGTCGCGCACCGACACCTCGGCCACCTCCGCAACCCAGCTGCCCTGGTTGTAACTCGCCGACAGGCCGCGGCCGCGACCTTCCGCCAGGGGCTTGGCCCAACCGGCTGCCTGTGCCGCAGCCTGGAGCACCCGCCGCAAGCGCGAGGCATCGAAGCGAAAGTCCTCGCGCACCTGCACGAACTGTTCGCCGCCGACGAGGGACAGCCAGAATGCCAGCGGATCGATGCCGGCCTTGTGGGCCAGCTCGTCGATGACGCTCGATACCACAAAGACATTCGATGAATGTTCGACCGCGCGCCACTGCCCTATGGGGATACGGGCAACGACCGGCGCGTACTCGTAACGAAGGTTCGGCACGAATCCGGCGGGAAATTCGTAGTTGGCGATCTCTGCCGGGGAGCCTTCGCGTTCGAGGTAAAATTCGCGCGGATAGCTCGCCACCTGGTGGTGCCAGGCGCTCAGCCTGCCCCTGTCATCGACGGCTGCACGGACGCGTTGTGCGCTCGCCGGCCTGAAATAGTCGTGACGCACGTCGTCTTCGCGCGTCCAGACGACCTTGACCGGGCGCCCCGACTGCTGCGACAGGATGGCTGCATCCACGATGAAATCGGCATAGAAACGCCGGCCGAAAGCGCCGCCGCTGCGCAATACATGGATAACGATATTGCCGATATCGATGCCCATTGCTTTGGCAACCGTCTCGGCCGCCAGTTGCGGGTTCTGTGTCGGTGCCCAGATCTCGACCCGGCTATCACTGACCAGCGCCGTGCAGTTCATGGGCTCCATCGTGACGTGCGCGAGGTACGGCAACCGGTAAACGGCATCGACAGTGTGGCTGGCTGCGGCGAGGGCCGCAACGGCGTCGCCGTTCTGTCGCACGATCTCCACCTCACCATCGAGTGCAAGTTCGAACTCGCGCATCAGGCCGGCGCTGTCATCACGGGACGATGGCGGTTGCCATTCGATCTTCAGCTTCTTCGCAGCCTGCATTGCCGCCCAGGTATTGTTTGCGAGTACCGCCACACCGGAAACGAAGTTCGGCGAGTTGGGCAACACGATGCGCCCTCCGAAATCGGTGTTCCTCAGCATCCGCACATCGACCACGCCGGGAACGGCCCGGGCGTTGCTGTCGTCGAAGCTCACCGGCTGCCCATCGCCGTGGGGGCTGCGTTGCACCACCGCGTACAGCATGCCGGGGAGTTTGAGATCCAGGCTGTAGACTTGCCTGCCGTCGACCAGCTTCGCGATGTCGACGTCTGCAATCGATTTGCCGATCGTGTGGTAGTCGGCCGCGGACTTGAACTGCGGCCGCTCGGGCACCGGCAGCAGCGCCGCCGCCACAGCCAGCTCCGCATACCTCAGCCTGCCTCCTCGCTGCGGATCGTGCACATAACCACCGCTGGTAGTCAGTTCGGCGGCCGGCCTTTGCCAGGCATCGGCAGCCGCAGCAATCAGCATGTGCCTGGCGCTCGCACCGGCGCGCCGCATGGTATCGAAATTGAGCCGGACGCTCAGGCTGCCTCCGGAGAATTGTCCCTCGAGCGCCGTGTTCCAGTCGGCCTGCTCGACGCGAATCGAATCCCAGGCCACGTCGAGTTCCTCGGCAATGACCATCGGGAGTGCCGTCTTGACGCCCTGCCCCATTTCCGGGTTTTGCGCAAAAAGCGTGATGACGCCATCCTCACCGATACGTATCAGCGGATGCAGGTGAATCGGACCTTGCGCTTGCGTGCTGACTGCAATGCGCGGGATGCCGATGACCAGTCCAAGACTGCCGATGGCGGACAACTGAATGAATCGGCGGCGGCTGATGTTGTTCTTTTTGTCGTCGATGGTGCTCACCTGGCCGGATCGGGAGTCGCTGATAGGACCCCGTTCGGCTGGTCGAGTTCCTGTTTCCCGGGAATCCGATCACCGCTTTACCTTAGAATTCAGCGCTCACTGGACCGATACAAGGCTGGAACATGGGCAAGCCAGGCAACACCGGTATACGACGTATCATTCGCGCGGCCAGGTACTCGTCGCAGGGACTGCTGGCGGCGTGGCGATACGAGGCTGCATTTCGCCAGGAACTGGCCCTGACCCTGGTGCTGATGCCGCTGGCGTTCTGGCTCGGGCAGAACGCATTCGAGCGCATGCTGCTGATTGGCGTATGCATCCTGGTACTCATCGTGGAACTCCTGAACTCCGCCATCGAGGCGGCGATCGACCGGCACGGGGACGACCAGCACGAACTGTCGGGGCGTGCGAAGGACCTCGGTTCGGCGGCGGTGCTGTTCAGCCTGTTGCTGGTCGTGTTGGTATGGGCTGTTGTCGCCTGGCAGCGTTTCGTTGCCTGACGCATCTGCAAGCGCAGACCGGTCAGTACCCGCTCGACGGGGCTAGGACTTCCGCTTGTCTCGAATGTAGATCGATTTCGGCAGGCCTTCGCCGGGAGCCTGTTCCTTGATGTCGAACAGCTGTATCGCTTTTACCAGCGACTTCAGTTTTGAGTAGCCATAGTTTCTGGCGTCGAAGTCCGGTGACTGCTTCGCAATATTGCTGCCCACCGTGCCGAGCTGAGCCCAGCCGTCATCATCGGATGAGGCATCGATCGCGCTGCGCAGCAGGTTGATCAGTTTCGTTTCCTGTTTCAGCTGGCTGGTCGGCATCTGCTTGATCGACGCGCTGTCGCTTTCCTTGGCCCGCAAGACTTCGGTGTAGATGAACTTGTCGCAGGCCGAGACAAATGCGCCTGGCGTTTTCTTTTCACCGAAACCGTACACGACCAGTCCCGCTTCACGTATGCGCGAGGCGAGCCGGGTGAAATCGCTATCACTCGAAACGATGCAGAATCCGTCGAAATTGTTGCTGTAAAGCAGGTCCATGGCGTCGATGATCATCGCGCTGTCGGTCGAGTTCTTGCCCTTGGTATAGCCGAACTGCTGCATGGGCTGGATGGAATGCTCCAGCAGCACGTCTTTCCAGCCTTTGAGTCGTGGTTCCGTCCAATCGCCGTAGATTCGTTTGGCACTCGCGGTTCCGTATTTGGCAATTTCTGCGAGCAACCCATCGACTATGGTCGGTTGCGCGTTGTCGGCGTCGATGAGCACCGCCAGCCGTTCGGCTTTCTTGTCTGTTTGCAAAAATGGATCCCCCGGCAGTTACAGCATCACGATAGCACCCGCGCCCAAAAAAGGTGCGAAAAAGGTGTGAGGTTTATTTTCATCACTCGGAAAATAAACCTGACACCTTTTTCCGACACCCTTTTGACCCTTTTCTAGCGGCACTGCAGGGTGTCGCCGTCAGGCTGACACAGATCCGGCCAGCCGTTTTTCTGCCAGAACGCCAGCAAGCCGACGGCTCTCATCAGTTCCGGAAACCTGGGGTCTTTTCGAAACTCGCTCGTTGCCGGAAACCACCAGTCCCCACGGAGAATGCCGCCGATATGGCCGTCTGCACGTCTCGGCGGACCGCCATTGCCATCCGCATCGATAAGCGAGTCGGGGTCAAGATGGTCCCATGCGGTTTTGAAAGCAGCGTCGATATCGCCAGCCAGGACTTCGGAATTCCATCTGGCTGCACCCGGCGGTCCGTACGCATCCAACTCGTCGAGAAGCTCCCGGGTAGCCGCATCGATTTTGCCACTCCGAATCGCTTCGAATGCCATTGCAAGATTTTTCTGGAGCGGCGGCAGTGCTGCCAAATACTTCTCTTCTGCCTCGTCGAATTGACCCTTTTGCAATGCCGCCCCGGCCGCGATGGCCGATGGTTGCCAGTTTGGCCAGCCGTTATCGCGGGCTTTGACGGTGTACGCCTGAACGGCGTCAAATCGACCGGCAACAAGCGCGGCAAACGCCGCTTGCCAGGAGATGACCGGTGACAGCGGATCGAGGTCTATCGCTCGTTGTGCTTCCGTCCAGCCGCGCTGCAGGTAGCCCGCAGAAATAAGGAAAGTGCCATACCAATTGCGTCCGTCAGCGTTGTTCGGTGCCCGGGATACTCCTTCTCGAAAGTAACGGTCCGCGTCCTCCAGACGTCCCTCCCAGTAAGCAGCCTGTGCAAGCACGAACCAGGGTTCGCCAAGCCGCGGTGCCAGCTCAAGTGCGTGTTCTGCCGTCCGAATTGCTTCTTTCAAGTTCGCCGCTTCATGCCGGGCCATTCCCTCAAAAAAAACCGGGCCAAGCAACAATGCTGAGCGCAGGGAATGGGCGCGCGCGAAATTTTCATCCTGTTCAATCGCATCGTCGACCAGCGATAGTGCTCGATCGATGTCGTCGGCGTTGAGCCTGCTGCGATAGATATTCCTGGCTGTGACAAAATTTTGCCAGGCGGCCAGACTGTTGGTCGGGCGCTCGCCGATGAGCGACGCTTCATCGGCACTCAATGCCGTGGTCAACACCCTTGCTATCTGCCCTGCGACATCGGACTGGATAGCAAACACATCCGTTAACTCGCGATCATAGGTTTCCGACCAGATATGTTCGTCTGCGGCAACGTTGATGAGCTGAGCCGTAACCCGCATGCGAGTGCCGGATTTTCGAACGCTGCCCTCGACTATGTGGCTCACACCAAGCTTGGTTGCAATGGTCGGCAGGGCCTCCGTTTGCCCCTTGAAAGAGAAAGACGACGTGCGCGAGGTAACGCGAAGTCCCTGTACGTTGGCGAGCAGGTTCAGCACCTCCTCCGCGATGCCATCGCCGAAATGCTCCTGGTCCTTGTCGGAACTGAGGTCGATGAACGGCAGCACGGCAATGGCAACCTTGTCCTGCCCGATGTCGGCAGGCCGGTTCTGCTCCGGCACCAGGCGGTCCAGGCCGATAACCAGGATCGCAAGGCCGGCAGCAGCAATCGTCAGTAGGTTTAGCCGCCGGGCCGTGTCGCGGCGCGCCGATTCGTTCGGTGCCATTGCCGAATCGCGCCGGATGCCTTCCGGTGTCAGCTCGTACAGCCAGGAGAAAACGAGGGCAGCGGGAAAGCCGATGATCAGCAGCAACACGACCAGCCTGCCGGCCCACGATGGCAATCCCAGCAGTGAGCCCAGGACGTCTGTTGCCTGCAACACCAGCCAGCTCACGGCGAGATACATCACCGCGACGCGGAACACGTTGCGACGCTTCAGCTCTGACAGAAGCGACATAAGTACCCGTGGATACCCGTAAAGGCGCAGGCGCGCCGACCGGGCGATTCTAGCCCAGCGTTTTGCGGGAACCTATCCGAACAACGCCCGGGAACGGCCGGCCGCGGCGATGACGCGGTCCACGTGGTCGGCGTTGTTGTAGATATGCGGCGACATGCGAAAACCGCCGACAGCCGCGGTTATGATCCCGGAGTCCTTGAGTACGTCCGTAACCAGCCTGCCCGCATTGTCCCGTGCGGCTTTGAGGATGATCACGCTGCTGGTGAACTGCGGGTTGACGCTCGAAACAAACGGCAGACCGAGATCCAGCAGTCCCACGCGCAGGCGCGCGGCCACTTCCGACGACTGTCTCTCGACCCCGGCAGGCGTCAGGGCCTCGTGCAGCGCTGCCGCATCGCCCAGAGACGCAATCGACGCGTCGTCGCGCTGACCGAGCGCGTCGAATTTTCTGGCTCCCTTCGGCGCCGCGTTTGCATCCGCGCCCCAGGGCACGCTGACGACGATCGGCCAGATGCGCCCGATGTGTCGCTCACGCACGAACAGTAATCCGACCTCCCGCGGTCCCATGAACCACTTGTGCGCGCTGCCGCTGAAGGAATCGCAGTCGACTTTGCCGAGATCGAATGCCACCGCACCCCAGGTTTGGGCGCCATCGACGTGGATATGGATGTCATCCTTCTTCCGGCGTATCGCCGCGCAGATTTCCGCGACCGGGGTGCGAAACCCGGTGATATTGGAGATGTGCGTGAACGACAGTACCTTTGTCCGGTCGCTCACGGAATCGAGAAAAAGATCAACGACCTCTTGGATGCTGCCGGTTTCGATCGGCACGGAAAACCGTCGCACGGTGCAACCGCTGCGTGCCGCACGAACATCCCAGGCGACGCTGTTCGAGGGGTGGTTCTGGTCCCACAGCACGATCTCGTCGCCGGCCTCGAGCGGCATGCCCTGCACGATGACGTTGTTCGCTTCGGAAGTATTGCGAACGATGGCAAGTTCGTCGGCCGACGCGCCGAGCAACGCAGCGATCCGAGTTCGCGCGTCTTCTTTCAATGCCTCGATGCGGCTTCGCGTGGCGGGGCTCAGATCGAGGTCGAGTTCGCGCGCGTACCTCGCTTCGGCCGCACTGACGTTCAACGGAACAGGGCAGAGATTGGCGGCGTTCATCGGCACGCTGTCATCGGAAAATCCGAAGTCCGGAACCGACGCTCCGGCGGATATTGCCGGCAACGCCACACCGGTCAGGCTTCCGGCGAACGAGGCGCCACCGACGACCTTGAGAAAATCCCTTCTTGCGATAGTCATGTTGATTCTCCGTGGTAGCGGCGTTGCGCGTCCATGTGCAAATGCACACGACGACCCAGCGTCTGATTACTGTCCGATTGTACTTCTTTGCGATAATTGTGCCGGGTCTAATTTTCGAGGAAGGTGGACCCGGCACCTTGTCCATGCGGCACGATTTCAGCGATGATCCGGCAGCGGCGCGCTGTGCTAATGTCGCTGCATGCGGGCCATGCTTGTCGCCAATGTCTGCGTGTTGCTGGTTTTTGTGGTCGGTGGCGTGTTGTTCGCCACGGATACGGATCTTTACTACCTCAGCTCCCAGGAAGACGAAGCCCTCGAGTGGGTGACCTTTTGGGCGTTTCTGCTCGCAACGATTTACTACGCCCAGGCGGCGCATCGCGATCGGCAGCGGCGCGGCGGTCTGCCCTGGTTCCATATCGGGCTCGCTGCGTTCTGCCTGCTCGTCGCCCTCGAGGAGATCTCCTGGGGCCAGCGGCTGCTCGGTTACCGCGTACCGGAGTTGTTCCTGGCGCGGAACTACCAGCAGGAGTTCAACCTGCACAATCTTGCCGACGACAAGCTGCGCCGCGCACTGCTGTTGCTGATCCTCGCAGGTTATGGCGTCGCGGCCGCGCTCGCCGGCCTGATCCGTCCGCTGCGTGTGCGGCTCGAGGGACTGCGCTTCGTCCTGCCGCCGGCCGGTCTGGTCCCGGCTTTCGGCCTGACGGCCGCGATCTACGCCGCGTATCCCGCGGACCTCACCGGCGAGTGGGTCGAGTGCGCCATGGGGCTTGCCTTCCTGTTCGCAGCGCGATCGGACGCGGCCGGAGCGCCGTTTCGGCCAATCGCGGTGGCGGCCCTGGCGGCTCTGGGCTGTGGTGTCAGCACGACCATCGCTCTCCATCTGATCAGACCGCAAGACGAAGCCAGGACCATCGCCGCGAGGCTCGAAATCGAGGCTCTTTCCGCGGACTTCAACGGGCCGCGCCTGCACACCCGATGCGGCATCCACAAGCGCCTTTATACGTTT
>JAKEGN010000106.1 GCA_022615525.1 Woeseiaceae bacterium | reverse complement strand
TTTCCTGGACCGTGAAACGCCAGCCTGGACGACTCGTCGATAACCAGGGAGTACCCGTCGATGCCTAGGATTCATGTCAGTAGCCGTTTAACCAGTCTATTGGTATCGGCGGCGCTCGTGCCCTGCCTGGTCGCCGCACAGCAACCGCCGGCCAAAATCGTGCAGGTTGCGCAGGTCGCTTTCGCCGAAGTGACCCCTACCGTTTCGGTGCCGGGCACCATATACAGCCGCAACGAATTGCAGATTACCGCAGGCGTCGCCGGGCGCTTGAGCATGGTCGCAGAGCCCGGAACGCTGATAGAGAAAGGCGAGGTCGTTGCGAGCATCGACCAGGCGGCCTTGCTGCTGCAGCGTGCGGAACAGGAGGCCTTGCTCGAACGCGCCGAGATCAGCCTGCGCCAGCTGGAAAGCCAGCTGCGCCGGCAGCGGGAACTGGCGGGGTCGAGCCTGGTTTCGGAGTTCGAACTCGAACAGACCGAGGCGAATCGGGACCTGGCGCAAAGCGACGCCAACATCACGCGCGTGCGCATCCGGCAGATCGATGAACAGATACAACGCTCGGAGACCCGTGCGAACTTCTCCGGTGTCGTGGTCGAAAGAATTCGCCGCGAGGGCGAGGAAGTGGCGCGCGGTGAGCCGCTCGCGCGCCTCACGGATCTGCAGAACCTCGAGGTTCGTGCCTTCGTACCGCTGAAGCACCTGTCGCGCACGACGGTGGGTGACTCGATCGAGGTCAACACGTCGGACGCCAGCCACGACGGTCGTATCCGGGCACTGGTGCCGACCGGCGACATTCGATCGCAGACGTTCGAGGCGATCATCGATTTGCCGGAACCGGCGACCGGTACGTGGACGGTCGGCCAGCTGGTCAGCGTAGCCGTACCCATACGTTCCAGCGAACTGTCACTGACCGTACCCCGCGATGCGCTGGTACTGCGCCAGGGCGGGCAATTCGTCTACCGGATCAATGATGAGAACAAGGCGGAGCGTATCGTTGTCGATACGGGAGACAGCCATGGCGAGCTGATAGCAGTCGCGGGCGACCTGAGCGAAGGTGACCGCATCGCCGTCCGCGGCGCAGAAACGCTGAGCGACGGCGCTGAAGTACGGATCGTAGTGGCAGAGACAGCGCCAGCTGGTACAGTACGAGATGACGCATAATCTTCGCCAGGTTCAGAATTACAGTGTTCAGAATTACTGTGCGATGCGCCTGAAACGCAGCCGCAACTGAAAAACCAAGACAAAAGAGAGAACGATCGCATCCGGCGTGTAGTCATCGTCGGCGGTGGTACTGCTGGCTGGATGACTGCGGCCGCCCTGTCCACGGTACTGCGCAAGCATCTCTGTACCATCGAACTGGTCGAATCGGACGCTATCGGTATCGTTGGCGTGGGCGAGGCGACTATTCCTGCCATCCATGACTTCAACAGAAAAATAGGTCTGGACGAGCAGGATTTCATGCGCAATACACGCGCCACATTCAAGCTCGGAATCGAGTTCGTGGACTGGACACGAATCGGAAACGCCTACATGCATCCGTTCGGGCGGTATGGCTACGACATGAACGGCGTGGCCTTTCATCATTACTGGCTACGAACGCAACAGCTCGGCAATGACGTCCCGTATGGGGACTATTGCGTGCCCCCGGTGGCGGGCAAGTACGGTCGCTTTGCGCTTCCCCTGTCTGACCCGCGGTCTGTCCTGTCCACCTATTCCTATGCATTCCATTTCGATGCAAGCCTTTATGCCGGCTATCTTCGCCGACTTTCCGAGCGGCGCGGCGTGTTGCGGACCGAAGGTAAGATCGTTGAAGTCAGACTGAGTGATAAGAAGGACGTCATCGAATCCATGAGGCTGGAGAACGGCAACATTGTTTTCGGGGACCTGTTCATCGACTGCTCCGGTTTCCGCGCACTGCTGATTGGAGATGCGCTCGGTGTGCCTTACCAGAACTGGCAAGAGTGGTTACCTTGCGACCGCGCAATTGCGGTTCCCTGCAGAAACCCCGATGTTCTCGATCCGTTTACACGAGCTACCGCCCGATCTGCAGGCTGGCAATGGCGAATACCCCTGCAGCACCGTACGGGAAACGGCTATGTCCACTGCAGTGAGTACATAAGTGAGGACGAGGCAACGACGATCCTTCTCGGCAACCTCGACGGTGAAGCGCTGGCCGCGCCGAGCACCATTCGATTTGTGGCCGGCCGTCGCGCAAGGAGCTGGGCAGGAAACTGCGTTGCGGTCGGCCTGTCCGGCGGCTTTCTTGAGCCATTAGAGTCCACGAGCATCTACCTGATCCAGGTTGCGATTATGAAGCTGATTGAGCACTTCCCCGATCGCAGTTTCAACGCGCTCAACGTCGCGGTTTTCAATGAGCAGATCAACTTGCAGTTTGACCAGGTTCGTGACTTCATCATTTTGCATTACAAGATGAACAATCGTGACGACAGTGACTTCTGGAAGCGCTGCCGAGCGATGCAGATTCCCGATACCCTTGAGTACAGAATGCGTGCATTCCGAGAGCGCGGCCATGTTGTTTACAGCAGCCGCGAATTGTTTATCGAAACCAATTGGGTGGCCGTTTTTCTCGGCCAGGAGCTCATTCCAGACGCCCTGGATCCGCGCGTCGGTTGCCTCTCGGATGCGCTGATAGTCGACAAGCTGGACAAGATGCGGCAGGCAATCAGACGCGCCACAGAAACCTTGCCGCGGCATGATCGCTTTGTGAGCGAGTATTGCGCCGCTGATACCGGGGTTGCCGCCGCGGGGACATCCAGCCGGTGAATGACAAGACATCGCGCGACAGCCTGTCGAACATCGTCGTGGTGGGATCTGGTGCTGAGGCGGCAGCGGTTTCAGTCGCTCTCGGCGTGTCACTCAAGGGCAGCGGGATACGCACGACGCTGGTCAGCCCGTCACACGGTCAAAGCAGCACCGGTGTCGCAAGAGTTCGTGGTGGCGACTCGGCGTTTCATGGTCGCTTGGGTATAGATGAAAACGAGCTTATGAAGTCCACGGCGGCCGTCTACTCGCTCGGATCCCGGTTCAATGGCTTCGTGACGAGCAATGACTCGACATTCGTGCCGCTAGGCGCGCACGGAATGACCATGCGATTGGTACCTTTTCATCACCACTGGATCCGATCGATGGCTGCCGGCGATACGGGACAATACAACGACTACTCACTGACGGCGGCTGCCGCGGAGCGCGGCCGATTCGAGCCCGCGAAGACCGGCGACAACGCCGTTCTGGCGACCGTAGCCTACGATCTGCTTGTCGACCTCGACCTCTATACACACTACTGCCGGCGCATGGCTCAATCGCTCGGAGTCAAAGTGGTGAACGACGATGTGTCCGGAGTCAACATCGGAGCAGACGGCTGTATCGAGCAAGTACGGCTTGTTGACGGCACTGCCATCGATGGCAACTTCTTCATTGATTGTTCGACCGAGCGATTCTTGGCCGGCTCGCTCGACCCGACCGCTGGATTCGAGGACTGGTCTGAATGGCTGCATTGCGATCGCTTTCTTTCTGTGCTGTCGAGGAAACAGCGCGAACCCTCGTTGTTCACGTTGCTGAAAGCCATGGATCATGGCTGGCTGCAGTGCAACACACTTCAGAATTTTACAGTCTACATGCTGGCCTTCTGCAGCGATTACCTGGATGACACCAAAGCGAAGCGGCTCCTTGAAAGCAACCTCGTGCACTCGCCGGTCAGCAGCGTCGAACTTGCGACCTATCGCCCGGGTCGGTACAGCACCCCGTGGGTGTCCAACTGTGTGGCGATAGGCCCCGCGGCTATAGCCATCGAACCGTTGAACGTATCGTCCTTGCAACTTGCGCAGAACGCGGCGTTGCGACTGCTTGGAATGCTACCTGCCGGACGCAACGACGGAATGCTGGCGAAGGAATTCAATCGCATGACAGCGAACGAGCACATCGGCGTTCGCGACTTGACTATTTTGACCTACCATCTGGCCGGTCGGCACGCGACACCCTTCTGGGCCGGCTTGCGGAACTCTGCCCTCCCGGACTCACTGCAAAAGCGTGTCGAACTCTTCCGTCGCGTTGGCCGCGTCAACACTAATGAAAACGAATGGCTTGGAGCTGACGATTGGTTATCCTGCATGATCAATTTCGGCTTGTTGCCGGACAAGTGCAGCCCGTTGGTCGACATGGCTGATGCGGGGCAGGTGAGGGCCAGCATGCTTGC